>JBJHCA010000004.1:49787-54353 GCA_050485785.1 Saprospiraceae bacterium
TCCTCAGACCAGTGGATATCAAATTTAATATACCCTTCATCGATGGCTGTTGTCATAGTCGTATTTTTAATTGTTGCAGGGATGCTTTGCCGGCATCGTAAACTCCGTATTCAGTAATCAGGCCGGTAACCAGTTCAGCCGGGGTAACGTCAAAACCGGGATTACAGACCGATGCACCGTTTACAGAAATAAGAACGCCTGAATAGTCATTTTGCTTCAATCCTTCAACAATTAATATTTCATCTGCATCACGATCTTCAATGGGAACATCGCTTCCTGTCATTCCTTCTGTCCAGTCAATAGTAGTGGTTGGAAGGGCTACGTAAAAGGGAATGCCGTTGTGCTGAGCTGCCAGGGCTTTGAGGTAGGTCCCAATTTTATTGACTACATCTCCGTTGGATGTGGTTCTGTCTGTTCCTACAATACACATATCCACTTTGCCCTGCTGCATGAGCAAACCACCGGCATTGTCAGTAATGAGGGTGCAGGGCACTCCGGCTTCCATAAGCTCGTACATGGTTAGCCTTGCTCCCTGATTGCGGGGCCTGGTTTCATCTACCCACACATGTACCGGCAAACCGCTGCGGTGTGCCTTGTAAATGGGTGCAGTAGCTGTTCCCCACTCAATACAGGCCAACCGCCCGGCATTGCAATGAGTAAGTATATTTATGGTGGTCTCCTTTTGTTCCCAAACATTCCTGATCAGCTCCAGTCCGAAATCCCCAATGGCACTGCATATGGCTGCATCATCATCGCATAACTGGGATGCAAATTTCTCCAACGCTTCAGTAGCTTTGTCGCGTTGGTCTACCAGAGGGCTCCAAATTTTTCTTGCCGCTTCCAGTGCCCACCTTAAGTTTACTGCTGTTGGGCGTGTGCTCATTAACTTTCGTTCGCCTTCTTCCATAAAAACTTTAAAAGGGGTGGAATCACCCCCCACAAAATGATATGCACCCAAATAAAGACCATAAGCTGCAGTAGCCCCAATAAGCGGAGCTCCCCGTACCACCATATTGGCAATGGCCCGGGCACAGTCATCCAGTGATTGAAGGGTGACAATTTCATTAAAAAAAGGCAACTTCCGTTGATCGTAAGTAAAAACCTGACCGGGCTTTTCAGGCTGTGTCCAGAGCGTTCGTATTGTTGATTGATCGTACTTCATAGTAGGGCAAATAGCCTGTTTTTCTATCTTTGCAAAGGTACTTTAAAAATTTCCATCACGTATTGAAGCATAATTATGAATCATCAAGTAATTGGTATTGAGCAACGTGACCAGTTTCGAATCATTACCATTAATCGCGAAAAAGCACTTAACGCCCTGAACAAAGATGTGTTTGACGGGCTTCACGAATTTTTCTCGGCTATTAAGGCCCCTGCGCCGGATCTTTTGGGTGTGGTAATTACCGGGGCTGGCAATAAGGCATTTGTAGCCGGTGCAGACATCAAGGAGTTTTCCGACCTTCCATCGGCTAAAGATCTGGAGATGTTGTCACTGAGAGGCCAAATGATTTTTGACCTGATCGAGCAATGTCCGGTGCCGGTAATTGCAGCCGTTAACGGCTATGCTTTGGGCGGAGGTTGTGAACTGGCAATGGCTTGCCATTTGCGGATAGCCGGCGAAAATGCCCGCTTCGGACAGCCGGAAGTCAATCTGGGGCTTACTCCGGGATATGGCGGCACTCAGCGCTTAATACGGCTTGTAGGCCGGGCTCGCGCCCTCGAGTTGCTGCTTACAGCCGACATGATCGGTGCTGAGAAAGCGGTAGCGTATGGGCTGGCCAATGAAAAAGTGGATGACGGGCTTGAAATTCAGCGCTCACTTGAAATTCTACGTAAAATTGCCGGTAAGGCTCCATTGGCCGTTCGTGATGTGATCTCCGCAGTAAACGCATTTGATTCGGACATAGACGGATTTGCCTACGAAGCCCGGCTGTTTGGGCAACTCATGAATACCAATGACTTCAGAGAGGGTGTCTCGGCATTCAAGGAGAAAAGGAAAGCGACATTTACCTGCAGTTAACAGATTCTGAATTCTTTATCTGTACATTTGGAGGTTTTTTGTGATAGCTCTTTGTTTTTCCGGAGTTATGCGCCGGCATTTTCATGCCGTACAAATGTCCACTGTAGTTTGTAGTTTAGCAGGTTTGAACAGTTAACCAGAATCCGGACTAGCTGTACGGTTCAACCAAAAGCAAACAACAGATGACTCCGACATTGATAAATTCGGGGTAAAAAGTTATTTTTGTTGCATTCATCCCGGATTTTAATTTTTTGTACATGCCAGTGAGGTTTATTCTTGTTCTTTTTATTCTGGGTTACCACACCGTGTTTGGTCAGGTTGCTGATAATATCAGTACCGAACCCATAAAGGTGGAGATAAACCTTAAATCTGAACATGACAGAGCCGTACCCGTGCAGATCACGTTGCCTTCAGATCTTCAAAAACCTTTGGGACGCCGGGATGTTTTGCGTTTTCAGTTTCCAAAAACCATCCCCGGCACTTATACCATACTCGACTACGGCCGGTTTATTTCCCATTTTACGGTAACGGATCCACAAGGCCAGCTACTCGATGTGGAACAAACCGGAATCAATACTTGGGAAATAAGTGCCCGTGGGCGTGTTCGCACACCGCATACCATCAGGTACAATGCTCATTCAACATTCACCACTCCTGTCGACTCCAATTTGGTGATAGAGCCTGCAGGCACACTGTTCGAGCGCAACCATGCCTATGTGATCAACCATTCAGGGCTTATCGGTTTTTTTGACAACGGTGAAAACAGGCCATATGAACTCGTTTACGTCCGACCTGAAGAGATGTACGGAGCAACCACGCTGCCTGCGCTCTCCAGAGGCAGCAGAAGAGATACATACTATGCACCGAGTTACCATTTTCTGGTTGATAACCCGCTGATGTACTGCATCCCGGACACTGTCAATATGAATGTGGGCAATGTAAGGGTAACCGTGGCCACCTGCTCACGTGGCAGCCTCATACGCAGCCGGTTTATTGCCAATGAAATCAGTGATATATTGTTTGCCATTGAGGATTACTTTGGCGGAGTGCTACCGGTTGACCGTTATGCTTTTTTGATCTACATCAATGACGGTATGTACCAAACCCGGAGTTACGGAGCTCTTGAGCACTCATATTCGTCACTGTACACGCTTATGGATTTCCCTGCGGAAACCATCAGTGATATTATGAAAAGATTTGTAGCCCATGAGTTTTTCCACATCATAACACCCTTGAATATCAAGAGCGAGGCAGTGAAGTATTTTGATTACATGAATCCACAAATGGACAGCCATTTGTGGATGTATGAAGGAGTCACAGAATACAAGAGCGGACTGGTTCTTTACACGGGAGGCATGTATGATCTCGATGAGTTTTTTTCATGGATAGGCAGTAAAATGCGTGATGCTGACCGCTTCAGAAGTGATGTGCCGCTCACTAAATTAAGCAGGTACTGTCTTGACAAATATTCTGACCAATTCTACAGTTTTTACAACCGGGGAGCATTGGTGGGGCTCAGTCTTGACCTGAAACTTATCAGTCTTTCCGGCGGCACCATGAACCTCATGGACTTGATGGACAGGCTGTCAATAAAATATGGCAGAGACAAAGCTTTTAAAGACGATGAACTGTTTGATGCTATTGGCGAAGCCGGTTTTCATGAGTTGAAAGCGTTTCTCGAACTTCATGTAGCCGATACTGTCCCTCTTCCAATCAGCGAACTGCTGAGTTCGGTTGGAGTGGTTTACGATCCAACCGTGATGCTTGAAGAGGTCAGTGTTGGGTTTACACCTCGTGACATCAACTACGACGGCGAGTTTTTCTATCTCGCTAGAGGTGACGGCCTCAATTCTTTTGGTGAAGCAATGGGTTTTGAAGTAGGTGACATTATAAAAAAATGGAACCACAAGGAAGTAACCCTGATGACCATCAATGAAATTTTTGGCGCATTTATATTTTCGGCCAAACCCGGAGATGCACTTCATGTGGTTGTTGAAAGAGATGGGACTGAAATTGAACTTCAGGGGATTGTTCTTCCAGTTAAAGTTGAACGCAACCATGGAATTCGACTGGATGAACATGCTACTGACGAGCAAAAAGCACTTCGTTCTGCCTGGTTGAGAAAACGTTGATTTGCGTTTTCCGGATTCTACATTGCAAAGCAGCCAATATACTCCGCAGATATGGTGGATTGGCCGGGTATGTCATGTCTTTGGTTAATGGGCGGGTTTTGCAATGACTATTTTTCTCCGGCTACAACGCATGAGGTAAACTTTTTCCAACAAAAAGCTATCCCAAACAAAGATCACAACTGTATTAATCAGTAAACCGTTATCAGGCTAGTTAATACGAAGCGCTATGCACAAAACATATAACATCAGCGGAATGACCTGTAATGCGTGTGTAATGCGGGTAAAAAAAGCGCTGGAAGGCACACCGGGTGTAGCCTCTGCTGAAGTTTCACTTCAGCAAAATGAAACAGTTGTAACTTTTGACAACGAGGTTGATATTGAAACACTGCAAAAGAATCTGGGTCAGCATTATAC
>JBJHCA010000004.1:54363-69982 GCA_050485785.1 Saprospiraceae bacterium
GCATTATACCATCCATCATCAGACAGATTCCGGTGTAACTGCTTCTGAACTGCAATCAGAAACCGATACATCAGGTATGTCAATGCTGGAAACCTACAAGCCGCTGATCATTATTTTCTTGTTCATTGCCGGCGTGAGTACCATTACCTCTGTTTCAGATGGAGTGCTCGATGGCATGGGGTGGATGAATAATTTCATGGCGGGATTTTTCATCGTTTTTGCCTTTTTCAAAATGCTGGACCTTCGCGGATTTGCTGACAGCTATGCAATGTATGACCTGCTGGCTAAAAGGGTAAAAGCTTACGGGTACGTGTATCCATTTATTGAGCTGGGGCTGGGCATTGCCTATCTGACTTCATTTTTCCCTGCATTCACTTATATAGCCACTATTGTGATAATGGGATTCAGCAGTATTGGGGTAATTCAAAGTGTTCTGAACAAGAGCAAAATTCGTTGTGCCTGCCTGGGTTCGGTATTCAATTTACCCATGAGCACCGTTACTATAATTGAAGATTTGCTGATGGTGGCCATGGCTGCCGTAATGCTGGCTATGCTTTAAGCTTGGCTGAGGCAACTTTCTTAAGCATTAACTGCTACCATATTGCCGGTTGTAATATTCCCGGTAAGCACCACTGGTTACTCTGGTTACCCATTCTTCATGATTGAGATACCAGTCGCACGTAAGAGAAAGACCTTCCTCAAAAGTTATCGAGGGTTTCCAACCCAGCTCTCTCTCGATTTTTCCTGCATCAATGGCATATCTCCGATCGTGGCCGGGTCTGTCTTTTACAAAAGTGATCAGGCTTTCTGATGATCCGGAAGGGCGGCCTAATTTATTGTCCATCAGCTGACATAACAGCCTGATCAGGTCAATGTTTTTCCATTCATTGTGCCCGCCCACGTTATACGTTTCACCGTGTTTCCCTTTATGAAAAATGGTATCAATAGCCCGGGCATGATCAATTACCCAGAGCCAGTCACGGGTGTATAAACCATCACCGTAAACAGGCAGCGGTTTTTGATTCACAATATTGTGAATAAACAATGGCAGGAGCTTTTCCGGAAATTGAAATGGTCCGTAGTTGTTGGAACAA
The DNA here is from genome assembly GCA_050485785.1 of Saprospiraceae bacterium. Taxonomy (GTDB): domain Bacteria; phylum Bacteroidota; class Bacteroidia; order Chitinophagales; family Saprospiraceae; genus JBJHCA01. The sequence goes on from JBJHCA010000004.1 coordinate 55,458, forward strand.
TTAGATAGCAAAACAGGCAACCTGTAGGTGTGAAAGTAGGCCCTCACTAAATGATCGGATGAGGCCTTGGAGGCAGAATACGGAGACCGTGGATCGTAAGGTGTGGATTCGGTAAAAAGCCCGGTCTCACCCAGGGTGCCGTAAACTTCATCCGTGGAAATGTGATAAAACACAACGTCCCGGCGGTGTTGCCAGTGCTTCTTGGCTGCTTCCAGCAAGTTGACCGTACCTACAATATTGGTATATATAAACTGTAGCGGTTCCAGGATTGACCGGTCAACATGGGATTCAGCCGCCAGATGAATGATACCATCAAACCTGTACCGAACAAACAATTCTTCAACTTTATCAGGCTGATTGATGTCAACTTTTTCAAACCGGTAATTGGGCGCATTTTCTATATCCCTCAGATTTTCCAGATTGCCGGCATAAGTTAGAGCATCCAGGTTGACAATCGTATATTCGGGGTACTTGTTTACCAGTAATCGCACAAGGTGTGACCCGATAAAGCCGGCCCCCCCGGTTACCAGGATGGTTTTGGATTTACTCATGCTCCAGCTTTTGTTTAAAGTACTGATAAGTTACGCTAAGACCTTCCTTACGTTCCACTTTTGGCTCCCACCCCAGCAACTCACGGGCCAGTGTAATATCCGGGCGTCGCTGCTTTGGGTCGTCTTCAGGTAATGGCTGAAAATCAATAAACGCGTCAGGATTGCCCACAATCTCAAGAATTTCACCGGCAAACTCCAGGATAGTCACTTCCTGAGGATTGCCAATATTGACAGGAAACAAGTAGCTGCTCAAAAGCAGACGGTGAATACCTTCAATAAGGTCATCTACGTAGCAAAATGAACGCGTTTGAGACCCATCACCAAAAACACTCAGTCCTTCTCCCTTAATGGCCTGCTTAAAAAATGCAGGCAAAGCCCTGCCGTCATCTAAACGCATGCGGGGCCCATAAGTATTAAAAATTCTCACGATACGGGTGTCCAGTTGGTGAAACCTGTGGTATGCCATAGTAATGGCTTCCTGAAATCGCTTGGCCTCATCATAAACCCCCCTGGGACCAATGGGATTGACATTGCCCCAGTAATCCTCCCGTTGTGGGTGAACCATGGGGTCTCCATAAACTTCAGAGGTGGATGCTATCAGAATCCTGGAACCTTTTGACTTGGCTAAACCCAGCAAGTGAAGTGTTCCAAGCGAGCCTACCTTCATGGTCTGAATAGGCATTTTGAGGTAATCCATCGGACTGGCCGGAGACGCAAAGTGAAGTATGAAATCGAGATTACCCGACACATGTACAAACTTTGACACATCGTGATGATAAAAACTGAATCGGTCCAAATGCATGAGGTGTTCGATATTGCTCATGCTTCCTGTTAGCAGGTTGTCCATGCCAATTACCTCAAACCCCTCGGCAATGTAGCGGTCACACAAATGTGATCCCAAAAATCCCGCAGCTCCCGTTATGAGTATGCGTTTCATGACATGGGTATTGTAGAGCGGCCAATGCTCACATAGTGAATGCCTTTGCCTTCCATTTCCTCCAGATCAAACAGGTTTCGTCCATCAAAAATTACCGGATTTTTAAGCAACGATTTGATCTCATCAAAATCCGGTGTGCGGAAAACATTCCATTCTGTTGCAATCAACAGGGCATCAGCACCCTTCAGCGCATCGTATTTGCTGTTAACCAATTCAATCCGGTCGCCCAGCTTTTCTGGAACATTAACCATGGCCTCCGGATCAAAAGCCTTTACCTTGGCACCGGCGTTTAACAACTCCTCAATCATATACAGCGCGGGTGCTTCCCGTAAATCATCAGTGTTGGGTTTAAATGCCAGACCCCACATAGCAAATGTTTTCCCACGCAGATCACCGTCAAAATAGCTTTTTACCTTATCTACCAATCTCAGTTTTTGAGTTTGATTAGTTTGCATTACTGATTCAAGAATATTAAACCGGTATTGGTGCTGTTCAGCCATTTTGTGCAAGGCCTGCACGTCTTTGGGAAAGCACGAACCACCATAACCCACCCCAGGAAACAAGAAGCGTTTGCCAATGCGATTGTCAGATCCTATTCCCAGTCTCACTTTATCCACATTTGCACCCAGTTTCTCACACAGATTGGCAATCTCGTTCATGAATGTTATACGCGTAGCCAGATATGCATTGGCCGCATACTTTGTCATCTCAGCAGAACGCTTGTCCATGAAAATGATTGGGTTGCCCTGCCGCACAAAAGGTGCATACAACCGTGACATGATTTGCTTTGCCTGCTCTGAGTCCGTTCCTATTACCACCCTGTCGGGCTTCATGAAATCATCTACTGCTACACCTTCACGCAAAAATTCAGGGTTGGAAACTACATCAAACAAAGTGTTGCTGATTTTGCTGGCAATCACTTCGGCAACTTTCTCTGAAGTGCCTACAGGAACGGTGCTCTTATCTACAAATACCGTGTATTTCTCAACATATTCCGCTGCATCACCTGCAGCTTTCAGTACATAGGAAAGATCTGCAGATCCATCTTCACCAGGGGGCGTTGGTAAGGCCAGAAACACAATATCGGCTTGTCGAATGGCATCTTCCAGTGCAGTAGTAAAAATAAGTCGTCCTTCTTTTGTGTTCCGGTCAAAAAGCAACTCAAGTCCGGGTTCAAAAATAGGCACTTCTCCGGCTTGCATCCGTCTTACCTTATCTTCATCTATGTCTACACAAACTACGTGATTACCTGTTTCTGCAAAACAAGTTCCTGTTACAAGGCCAACATAGCCGGTTCCTATAACTGCAATATTCATTGATTCAATTCATTTAACTTTTGAAGAAGGGCATCAGCCACGTATTCCTGAACTTCACGAGTCAATTCTGTGTGCATGGGCAGTGACAATACTTCATCGGCCACTTTCTCAGCTTCGGGCAACGGTACTCTTGCGTATTGCTTGTAGGGCGTTTGCTGATGAAGACAAAGCGGGTAATAAATGGCACAGGCAATGTTTTGTGTAGTCAGATAATCCGCAATCTGATCCCTGAAACGCGGAATTCGAAGCGTATACTGATGGTAAACATGAGATCCTGTTTGAGTTGTTTCTGTGGGAATGCTTATTCCTTTTTTGTTTTGGAATAGCTCTTTGTAGGCATTAGCCGCTTTTTGGCGTGAGTCGTTGTAAAGATTCAGTCTCTTTAACTTTATGCTCAAAATGGCAGCCTGAATAGTGTCCAGCCTCGAGTTCATTCCAACCCTGTTGTAGTAATACCGCTGCGATGACCCGTGATTGACAATCTCCTTTAGTTTTAACGCCAAGTTACTATCCCTTGTAAAAATCGCCCCTCCGTCACCGTAGCACCCAAGGTTCTTAGCCGGAAAAAACGAAGTAGTCCCTATGTGCCCGATCGTTCCGGCCATCATCTTTGTCCCTTGCTTGTCAAAGGCATAACTTCCCAGGGCCTGGGCATTGTCTTCTATCACATACAGATCATGCTCACCGGCTATTTCCATGATTGCTGCCATATCACAGGCCTGCCCAAAAAGATGTACCGGAATGATACACCTGGTTTTACCGGTAATACACGACCTCACAGACTCAGGATCGATATTGAACGAAGACGGATCAATGTCGGCAAATACGGGTACCAGGCCCAGTGCAACAATCACCTCAGCTGTAGCTACAAAAGTGAACGGCGTGGTGATCACTTCATCCCCCGGTTTCAACTCCAGTGCCATGAGTGCTGCCATCAATGCATCTGTGCCGTTGGCACATGGAATCACATGGGGCACGTCAAGAAATGATGACAGCTCAGTGCCAAACCGATCCACCTCGGGTCCGTTAATATATCTTGTTGAGGCAACTACTTGAAGGATGGCTTCGTTAACTTCCTCTCTGATATGCTGATATTGGGTGTACAGGTCGACCATGTCAACCCTCAAATCTGTATTTTTCATAAAACGGCACAAAGATAATGAAACGATTGACAGCAGGGCGATATTTCGGGAATTCCGTAGCTTTACCGCAACTATTGGAAATATGAAGTTTTTATTGTTTTTACCCTTTTTATTGTTGCTGATTTCCGTAAATACACTGGCGCAGGATGGACCTCCGGCCAATATCCAGTTGGGAATTACTTATGGTATGCAGCTTCCCGGTGCAGATATGGCAGTAAGTTTCGGCAACAATCTCAACTTTGGAGGCAGTATCCCGCTGATGACTCAGTCAGGCTTTCTTTTTGGCCTTGAAGGTTACTACCTGTTTGGAGCTAACGTAAAAGATGATGTTTTGAGTGGTATCAGAACCCGGGAAGGAGAGATCCTGTCCATGGATCGCCTTTACGCCAATATTACTATTCGGCAACGCGGTCTTTATCTGGGTGGAATGGCAGGTAAAGTGTTTTCTCTTGGTCAGGAAAAGTTCAAAAACGGAATAAGGGTTCATGCAGGAGCCGGCTATTTTAAACACTTTATTCGCATTGACGACGCATTTAATAACACCCCTCAGATTCAGGGAGAATACTTAAAAGGCTACGACCGGCTTACTGATGGCTGGGCATTGAATGAGTTTATCGGTTACCAGTACATGAGCGAAAACCAGCTCGTTAATTTTTTCATAGGCTTTGAATTCACCCAAGGATTTACCCAAAACAGAAGAGCTTGGGATTTTAAGGAGAACCGGGCTATCAACGAGCCCCGGATCGATCTGCTTTGGGGCATAAAGGCTGGGTGGTTCCTTCCCTTTTTCATATACGATCGTCCTGAACAGATACGATACTACTAATCAAGGCTATGTATGATTCCATATATAGTTTATCGGTTTATGTGATTCATGTCTTCATGCACCTGGCGGCATGGTTCCATCCAAAAGCCCGCAACAGGATCAGATTGTTGAAAACTATTCCTCTGCCAACAACATATCCCTCGCAGGCAAAAAGGTATTGGTTTCATTGTGCTTCACTGGGCGAATACGAAATGGTCAAACCTCTGATCGGGCTGTTTCGCACCAACGATCCAGACTGCTATATTGCAGTCAGTTTTTATTCACCTTCCGGATTTTTACACAAAGGATCTAATGAAGATGTAAACTGGTTTGGCTTGCTTCCAGCAGACACACCATCCCGGGCAGCACAGTGGGTAAATTGTCTGCAGCCGGATTTAGCCGTGTTTGTAAAATATGAGTTCTGGCTCAATCTGCTGAAAACTCTTCAACGCAAACAGATCCCGACCGTTTTGATAGCTGCACGTTTCAATGAAGGACATCGTGGATTTTTTTACAAAATACACCTTAATAAAGCGCTTTCGTGTTTCTCATTGATCCTCACTGCAAACCGCACCAGCCTGGCATGGTTAAATCAACTAAGTATCAAAGCCGCCTTCGGTGGTGATCCCCGGGTCGACTCCATTATCAGCAAAATGTCAAGTACCCGGCTCACCCGAAGTACTACAGAAACGCCCTATAATCCGGCAATGGTCTGGGGAAGTATTTGGCCTTCCGATGCTCATCTTCTCAGCAAAATGATCAGTGATCCGGATTTGGCTCATTGGCGACATATCATTGTACCGCATGAAACTGACGATTCAAGTATCAAAATATTGATATCAAAAGCTGACATCAAAGAATTATACTCACTGGATAGCACGGGCGAAGCGGAAAAAAGAATTCACGTGGTCAACTATGTGGGTAAACTGCTCAGTTTATACGGTAAAGCCGAAACAGCCTACGTGGGAGGTGGATTTGGAAAAGGTGTTCACAATGTGCTGGAGCCGGCATGGTGGCAAATCCCGGTACTGTTTGGTCCAAAATACAGTAAAGACCCTGCTGCCGCAAATTGGGTCAGCGACGGAATGGCTTTCCCGGTAAGGAATTATGATGAGTTTAAAAATCGCCTGAAAGATTCATTGTCTAAAACGCAACGGGAGCGCATCGCCGTTTACCAGGCGGAGTATTTTACCCAATGTGAAAACACGAGCAGGAAAATCTACTCGGCAATACAAAGTTTGTTAAGCAGGCTACAGGTTAACTAATGCCAGGGGCATTACGATTATTCCGTGGAATCACTTTCACCGGATTTTTTCTGTGTGTGCTGTTTCAATTTTTTATCGTCGGTATTTCTGTTCAGAAACTCATTGAGTTTTCTGATGTCATAGCTTGTTTCAATTTCTCCCAGCTCATTGATCCGTATATCCAGCCCCTTTAAGTCATCATGTACTTTTGGCTTATTGCTTTCCACTTTTTTACTTCCTTTTTTAGCCATTTCCCGAATATTAAAGTTGTTCAAACAGCTCCACGGCTTCGTGTAACCGATCCAGTGATTCGAGTCTTCCAATCAGTTCCATAACCTCAAATATATCCGGCCCCTGCAATACTCCGGCTATGGCAATGCGCACCAGCGGTAAAAATTCACCAAACTTGAGGTTGTGCTTCTCCATCGCTGTGATGGCGTGGGCTTTAATGGCTGTTGCATTAAAATGTTCTGAATCCTCAAGCAACCTGACCATCAACTTAAACGCTGCCGCAGAATACTCATTCCATTTTTTAGAAGCAGTTTTTTCATCTCTTTCAGATGGTCTTTCAAAAATAAACATCGCTTCTGTAAGCAGCTTGGTCAGTGTATCAACCCTGTTCTTCATCAGTCTTACTGTTCCGGGCCACAATACATCGGCAGTGCGCAACAACTCTGGAATTTCCAGGTGGTACAATGCATCAAGCAGTGCTTCATCATCTGTATGCTGTATGTACTGCATGTTAAACCACAATGCCTTGTCATAATCAAATCTGGCACCGGACTTGTTCACTCTTTTCAGGTCAAACAAACTGATAATATCTTTTAAGGTCAATATCTCCCGGTCATCTCCAGGATTCCATCCCAGTAATGCCAGAAAATTGACCAGTGCTTCTGGTAAAAAGCCCGATTCTCTGTATCCAGGCCATTGTTGCTGCGTATCATCCGTCCATGATAAGGGAAACACAGGGAAACCGGCTTTCAGTCCATCGCGTTTGCTCAGCTTTCCTTTACCTGTTGGCTTCAGTAAAAGTGGAAGATGAGCAAACTCCGGCATGGTATTGCCCCAGCCAAAACACTGATACAAATACACATGTAATGGGGTACTGCTCAGCCATTCTTCTCCTCTGATCACATGGCTGATCTCCATCAGGTGGTCGTCAACTACATTAGCTAAATGGTAAGTAGGAAACTCATCCTCTTTCCATAAAACCTTGTCATCCAACTCACTGCAATCAAATGACACCTTTCCTCGTATGGAATCCTCAAACTCTATTTTTCCCGACTCGGGCATTTTGATTCTTACTACAAAAGGTGTACCGGCATCAAGCATGGTATCCAAAGTGTTGGCACTCATGTTGAGGCTGTTTTTCAACCTTCCTCTTACCCCTGCTCCATACCTGAAATGCTGGCCTTCTTGCAGACTCTGTTCGCGCAGCTCATCCAACTCTGCCTGGGTATCAAAAGCATAATAGGCATGACCGCTTTCAATGAGCTGCAATACGTATTCCCAATACAATCCCCGCCGCTCAGATTGCCTGTAAGGGCCAAAACTACCGGGGTTAGCCGGGCTTTCATCTGGTCGTATACCGCACCAGGTCAGGGCTTCCATGATATACTTCTCAGCCCCCTCAACCAATCTTTGCTGATCTGTATCTTCTATTCTCACTATAAACTGACCACCGTTCTTACGGGCAAAAAGGAAATTGTATAAGGCTGTTCTCAATCCACCAATATGTAGCGGTCCGGTAGGGCTGGGAGCAAAACGTACCCGAAATTTTTTCACGATAAAAAAATTTGTGATTTATTAACTCAATGTATCAATAAGTATTAAATTTACAGCAACTTAGCCATCAGATGGGCCAAATCTTCGCGGTGGCAAAGTTAATCATAAATCTCAACCGGCTTTAACCTTAAACCTATTCAGTTATGTACCTGGTTAAAACTCCCCGGTTGGTGCAACATCTGTTCCCCAATTTTGTATGGAATTTCCCCGATACGGGCAGCCCCGAGATCTATTTCACTTTTGATGACGGCCCCCACCCCGATGTCACTCCCTGGGTGCTGGAATCCTTAAACAGCTACAATGCTGAGGCTACTTTTTTTTCATTGGGGCAAAACATCGCAGCCAACCCTGAGCTGTTTTCAGCTATTCGCAACGCAGGGCATACTGCAGGTAACCATTCTTACAGCCATCCCAATGGTTGGGAAACGGATTACATAGAATATTTCCACGATGTGCGCAAAGGTGCCCGGATTGCAGGCTCAGACCTTTTCAGACCACCATTTGGCAAACTGCTGCCCGGGCAGGCCAGGTTTCTTCAGCGACATTACAAAATCATCATGTGGGATGTGCTCAGTGGTGACTTTGATGAAACCATCACACCTCAGCAATGCTACCGCAATGTTGTAAAGTATGCTGCCCCAGGATCTATAGTCGTGTTTCACGATACACCCAGAGCATTGAAGAACCTGAAGTATGCGCTTCCAAAACTGCTCGACTATTTCGCTCAAAAAAACTTCACCTTTAAATCCGTAAGCCCTGTTCCCGTTATTCGACGCAAATCAGCCTGAGGTTTTCCTGTAACTTTGCCGGATGAGAAAACTGACTGCTTCTGAAATGAATCGCCCGGATCCGGAAAGCTTTTTACGTAAAACCAAACTGCCCGTCACTATTGTACTCGATAATGTCCGCAGCGGCTTAAATGTAGGTTCAGTCTTCCGATCAGCAGATGCTTTCAATGTGGAACTGATCTGCCTGTGCGGAATAACCGCTAAACCGCCCCATCGCGAAATTCTGAAAACTGCATTGGGTGCTACAACTTCTGTACGCTGGCAGTATTTTGAAACTACTGTTGCCTGTATTGAAACCCTCGCCGGTAAAGGATATTGCATTATTGGCATTGAGCAAACCGATCAAAGCACTCCTTTGCATGCCTTCGAAATAGCTCCTGACCTACCCTATGCACTTGTTTTTGGCAATGAAATTCGCGGAATTGACAATGATATCCTGCCCCGGCTTCATCAGGCTATTGAGATCGCGCAGGAAGGCAGCAAGCACTCGCTCAATGTAGCTGTGTGCTCAGGTATTGTTCTATGGGAATTTTATAAAAAACTGAGTTTCCGTTAATGGAGGCATGGTTTTTCTTTTTTATAGCTCTTTGTTGTGCCAATTCCCCGATAAATCGTTACCCTGTTTTGATATAGACTATGTTGTCTGAATCGGTTTGTAGGCTCTCCACATAATCACCGGTTGAAATGGAAAGCAGTTCTGCTTCTCCTGCTGCTGATATCGAGTGGGCACGGTATCCCCATGCTACCAGTAGTGCATCCGCTTCGCGGTGAGGTGTATTTCCCCTGCCAGAATGAGCAAATTCCATAATCACCACAGGGCTGTGTTCTGACAAACATTGCTCAAAACCCTTGATCACTGAAAGTTCGCCGCCCTCCACGTCAAGCTTGATGACGTCGGGATAAATGTTATGAGCTGAAATCCAATCGTCCCCGCTAACAGTATCTACTTCAAATTCACGAAACCTCACTCGCTTAAACCAGGTCTCTTCCGAATACATCTCCTTGTTCAGTGTATTGTATTCCGAATACAATACCGGAAACTCAAGCATGGACGTGGCACCGCTGTGGTCGCTGAATGCGGCATTTACAGGAATGATTCCCGGGTACCCGCCAACATTGAGGCTCAGCCACTCAAAAGTGGTCGGAGAGGGCTCTGCAGCTACTACCTTACCTTTTTCTCCAACAAAAAGATATCCCAAAAGAGAATAATACCCCATATGAGCACCAATATCAAAAAAATGCTGCCCCGGTTGCAAATTGCTGATCATCCATGCTGCCAGGCGCAACTCTGAATCGTGACACTTCCCACCCGTTAGGTAAATGTCAAGCCCTGCCGGCAAATCAAGTTGCATCTGAGCCCCCCAGAAGGTTTTACAGCTTACCGGAGTTCCGTTGCCCGACAGCGGAAACCGAATATACCTGGCAAACATGCCCCGGAGGTATTTTAACGGTGCATCTGTAAACCGCGTCCACTTTGAGCCTGAAGCCAGGTGCTTCGTTTTTTGTAACAACTGAAAAAGCTTTTCCCGCCCGGTTACGGTCATAATTCAGGGTATTTTATAGATTTTGAAAGGGCTGACGGGTCAGTCATGATGCGATGAGGGCAGACATGGCTAAAGTGATTAATTTCATACATTTGGGCATTAAATTCCCCGGCTTGGTTATGAGCAGTAAATACTCGGCAAATTTAGCATTTCTTTTACTGGTCAATATCTTCATCAAGCCATTTTACCTCTTTGTCATAGATAGAGGTGTTCAGAATGCAACCGGCGAAACCTACGGCCTTTATGCAGCACTGCTCAGCAGTTCCCTTTTGTTTTACATTGTGCTGGACATAGGGCTCACTCACTACAATAATCGCGAAGTTGCACAAAACAAACGGTCACTACTCGAAGGGCTTCCTAAAATGCTGGCCATAAAAGCCATACTGGCCGTGGTTTACCTCATTACAATGCTTGGCCTGGTTTTGGTTTTGCAATATGGATTAGCCGAAGTAAAATGGTTGATATGGCTAAGTATCAATCAGATCCTTCTATCGCTGATCCTGTTTTTTCGTTCCTGTATTTCAGGCTTGCAGCATTTTAAAGCTGATGCTATAGTATCGGTAACTGATAAGGTGCTGCTAATAATCATAGCCGGATCTTTGCTGATTCATTTCAGTAGTGGAAACTTCCCCATTGAATACTTTATTTATGCCCATACAATGGCTTACTGCGGTTCACTTCTGCTGACCATAGGCATATTATGGCCATGGCTGCGAAGGGTAAGCTGGCATCTTCCTGTTTTCCGCGAAGTATCCGGTTTTGTATGGAAATCGCTGCCTTACGCTTCAGTGATTTTACTGATGACCATGTATTACCGCATCGACACCATCATGATAGAACGTTTACTACCTGCTCATGAATTACTGGAGACTGCTATTTATGCGGCAGCATTTCGTCAGATGGATGCAGCTCAGAATATAGCCATTCTTTTCACTGTGATCCTTCTTCCACTCTACGCACGCATGCTAAAGAGGAAACAAAATTTCATGGAAATTGCATCGGGATCATTTAATCTGCTGGGTGTATTTGCACTTGTTTTGTTGCTGCCTTGCTGGTTTGTACCTGAAAAGATCATGGCATTTTTGTACCCGTCCTTGCCTGAGGATTACAGTGGCATGCTGCTGAGTATTCTCATGACGAGCTTTATACCTATGTGCTGCATTTTTATATACGGCACACTTCTTACAGCAGATGCACGCCTGAAACTGCTTAATAAAATTGTACTGTTGGGTGCTTTGCTCAATGTGTCGCTCAACTTCTGGCTTATTCCTGAGTTTAAAGCCCTTGCTGCTGCATATACCAGCCTGGCCACACAAAGCCTTATGGCCATACTTAAAATGTGGTTTGTTTATGTATTGTTTGGGCCGTTGATGCCGGCACATTATGCCCTCCGCTGGGTAGTCATGATCATGTTATCTATTGCCGGAAGCTGGCTGTTGTTTATGCTTGAATTTCCATGGTGGCTTTTTACAATTTCAAGTGCGGTATGTACGTTCGTGATGGCATGGGCGGCAGGAATTTTTAGCCTGAAAACCATTCGGTTTTTTCTACCCTGATAACACTAGACATTTTTTGGTACTTTTGCGGCGCTTTTTTAAGCCTGTAAACACATTTTTATACATATGGCTGAACATCAACAAGATCACCTGCTGCATATTTTTCAGGCCGTCTGGAAACGACGGATACTGATTATTACTGTTACTTTTGTAGTGGCTGTTCTGGCAGCAATCATCAGCTTACTGATGCCTAATTATTACCAGTCTGTGGCAGTTATCCATCCGGTCAGCCCGTCATTGAGTTCGCCTGGTCAAATCTTTGGAACTTCTGCTACTGATCAGAAATACTTTGGCGATAAAGAGGATGTGGACCGCATTCTGACTTTGGCAGAATCCAGAGCCGTTACAGACCACCTTATCCAAACATTCAGTCTTTATGACCATTACGGAATTGATCCCAATCGTGAAAAAGCACCCTTGCGCATCAGCAAACGTATCAATAAATTATACAAAGTGCAGAAAACCAGACTGGGCAATGTATCGCTCAGTGTAGAAGACAAAGATCCGCAAATTGCTGCGGCCATGGTCAACGAAGCTCACCGGTTTATTAATGCGCTCAATCAGGAGCTGATTCGCACCAATATGAACCAGATGCTCATTGCGTTTGAAGCCAACCTCAGTGACCAGAACAGTATCATCCGCAGCATGACCGATACTTTGATTATGCTCAGAAATCAATATGGTGTATATGATGTCTCGGCTCAAAGCGAACTGATCGCCACCATTATCGGAGAAGCTGAAGCGGCTATTCAGAATGCTGAAATTGAACTGGAATACCTGCGAAATTTTCCCGGAGCACGCAGGGATTCAATAGCCAAATACGAACGTATACTGCGCATCAACAGAAATTTGCTAAATGCTTATACCGGCACTTCTGAAGGCAGGGTAAGTGCCCTGATGCATTTTAGCGAAGGTGTAGGCCGGATCAGAGTGCTGGAAGAACAGCTTGAAAACCTTGCCATGGAATCGAGCCGTAACCTCGAGAGGTACAACCGGCTTCGCTCTGCTCAGGCTGCAGATATACCGGGGATAATCGTACTTTCAGAAGGAGAGCTGCCTTTGGAAAAGCTTCGTCCAAAACGTTCCCTGATTGTTATCGGGGCTGCATTTGCAGCTTTCATTTTTAGCATTCTCGGAATTGCCACCGCCCAGGCTGGCAAAGAATACGCATGGGATGAATTACTCAGGGATCCTGCCAAAAAAGCATGACCTCCATAACTCAACATTTCAGATCTCTTCCCGCAATTGGAGCTTATTTTATCCTTTTCTCCATATTGTGTGTTTTGTTTGCGGTAGCTGGACAAAGCTATGTTCCGCTCATTTTTCCGCCGGCCATCTGGCTGGTTTGGGTCACTACTTATAATTACAGGTTCACATTTGTTCTTATGCTGGCCTCCATTCCTGTTTCAAAGGAAATAAGATTTGTGGAGTTAGGCCTGGGAACTGATCTGCCAATAGAACCGATAATAGTAGGTCTGGCTGTTGTAACCATTTTTCTCATGCTGACCCGGCCGCAACGATTCGATGCCGGCTTTCTTTTGCATCCCGTATCTTTGCTGCTGGCTCTCCATTTTATCTGGATTTGCGTAAGTGCCATTTACTCGGTTGAATGGTTCGTTTCTCTCAAGTTCACTTTGGCCAAAGCGTGGTATATACTCAGTTTTTTTGTGCTGGCCGGGATGCTGATGAAAAGTGAAAAAGATTTCCGGCATTTCTGCAATGTGGTGTTCTACGTGCTTCTTTTTACTGTGGTAGTCGTCATGTTCAGGCACGCATATTACGGCTTTAGCTTTGCCGATGTCAACAAAGTGATGTGGCCGTTTTACCGCAATCATGTGAGTTATGCAGCAATTATGGCCATCCTGCTCCCCATCATCGCACTCAGCAGGTACTGGTACCCTAAAGGATCATTCCAACGCTGGGGAATTACTGCGTTTACTCTTTTTTTTCTGGTTGCCATCTATCTTTCCTATACACGTACTGCTTATATTGCCATTGCCATTGCAGCAGGAGCAGCACTAATTATGCATTTGAAGTTAATAAGGCCTGTTCTTCTTGTTTCATTGATAGCTCTTTGTTGTGCAATCACCTACATCAGTATCGAAAACCGATATCTGGAGTTCGCCCCGGACTACACTAAAACCATCACGCATAAGAGCTTCGACAATTTATTGGAAGCTACCTATAAAGGCGAAGATATTTCGACCATGGAACGAGTGTACCGCTGGGTGGCCGGTGCTTTCATGTTTCAGGAATACCCGCTTTCAGGATTTGGGCCCAATAATTTTTACCCATATTACAAAGCCTACACCGTAAGGAGTTTTGAAACCTATGTGAGCGACAACCCCGAGCAGTCAGGCATCCACAGCTATTACCTCATGGTTTTGGTTGAACAGGGAATTCCGGGGTTTGTCATTTTCATGTTGCTCACACTGGTTCCCCTGGTCTATGCAGAAAGGATTTATCACCAAAGTACCAATAAAAACCGCAAGCTGGCAGTGCTGATGGTTTTTACCTCACTGGTGGTTATTGATGCATATATCATCATCAACGATATGCTGGAAACCGATAAAGTGGGGAGTTTCTATTTCCTCTTCCTGGCAACCCTTGTCCGCATGGATGTGCTCAACAGACGGGAAAAGCAAAACAAAGAGATATCTACAAAAAACAACAACGCTGTAGTGCGTTAACCGGATCCGAACGCTATTCCTGCAAGGCTCAGTTTATAGACCAGAACACAATAAAAAAAGGTTGCAAGTTTCAGTTCGCAACCTTCTGTCTTTCAATGTCGAGGTGACTGGACTTGAACCAGCGACCACACGCCCCCCAGACGTGTACTCTACCAACTGAGCTACAC
>JBJHCA010000005.1:0-68745 GCA_050485785.1 Saprospiraceae bacterium
GCCGCAGACCGGGCTAAAATGCCATCCATGGCAGAAAGCCATCAAACTCGTGCTTCGCACTCAAACAGCGATGGCTTTTTTCTCTGCCTTGTATGACATTTTTTCACGCCCGTTCTGCTAGGGCGGATTTTGTATCATTCACTCATTTTTAGCATTGTCAACTTTGACGTACACACGCAATCAGCACAGACAATTGGACCGATTTTCCGGCGGCCCTGGCCTAAAACGGTGAAGGCCGGTCTTTTAATTTTTGTCGCTTGGCGACGGTAGGCCATTTTGAAATTACCCTGTATTTGGCTTTGTGACTTTTGATCATTATGCTCAAATTGCAGCTCCTGTCCTCTGTGTGATTGGTGAAATTTGAGGTTCATTCTTCTTTTTTGACGTAGCGGGTGCTGGGTTCTGATTTGCAATGATAAGGCCATCAGTGAAGCTTTAGCTCTTCATTTTCAGCGTCTACTTCTTCGCAATACCTATTCTTTGCGACTCACCCTTGGCGTCATAGTGTGAAACAAAACATTACTGCAAAACAATATCCGGTGTTTACTTTAGTCCAGTCACCTGGCATCACTATCTTTAGCCCATGGAATACGCAGTGAACAAACTGATAGCGGCCTTGTCAACACCGCCCGGAGCCGGGGCTATTGCGGTATTGAGGCTTTCAGGCACAGGGGCTATTGCCCTGGCTTCCAGGTTTTTTCGCGGTGCTGACCTCGGAAGCAAGAAAACACATACACTCAGCTTTGGCATGATGGTGAATGAAGACGGGCAGCGTCTGGATGAAGTGGTGGTCAGCATTTACCGGGCACCGGCATCCTATACCGGAGAAGAAGTTGTGGAAATATCCTGCCATGGCTCGCGGTACATTCAGCATGAACTGCTGCAACTCATGCTGCACCACGGCGCACGGCTGGCCGAACCCGGTGAATTCACCATGCGGGCATACCTCAACGGAAAGCTCGACCTGTCCCAGGCGGAAGCCGTAGGAGATTTGATTGCTGCCGAACATGAAGCAGCCCACCGGCTGGCCTTACGGCAGATGCGGGGCGGTTACAGCGAACACCTGGCCACCATCCGCAGCCACCTGATTGAATTTGCCGCATTAGTTGAACTGGAACTCGATTTTGGGGAAGAAGACGTGGAATTTGCCAATCGAAATGATCTGCGGCAATTGATACAGCAAATTGATCAAACCCTGAAGCATCTGATCAGTTCCTTCAAAACCGGGCAGGCCATCAAGCATGGCATACCTGTAGTGATTGCCGGCAAACCCAATGCAGGCAAAAGCACACTGCTCAATGCCCTGCTCAATGAAGATAAAGCCATCATTTCCGACATTCCCGGCACCACCCGTGACGTGATTGAAGACACCCTGGTGATAGACGGTATGTTGTACCGGCTTTATGATACGGCCGGCCTGCGCGAAACCGACGATCCCATAGAGCGCATGGGTGTTGAGAAAACCATGTCAAGACTTGAATCGGCAGCCATCATCGTTTACTTGTTTGACCTAACGAAGACTACTCCTGAAATGCTGATGGAAGAACTGGCAGCCTACACCCAAAAAGGCCTGCCCGTCATTATTGCAGGCAATAAAGCCGATGTTGCCGGCTCATCCGCAATCCGCCATTTTACGGATCTTTCTCCGGTAAAAACGGGCGATGTTTCCAATGCTATCAGCGAAAACCTCATACTGATCTCAG
This sequence comes from Saprospiraceae bacterium, assembly GCA_050485785.1. GTDB lineage: Bacteria > Bacteroidota > Bacteroidia > Chitinophagales > Saprospiraceae > JBJHCA01. The sequence goes on from JBJHCA010000005.1 coordinate 1,704, forward strand.
CCCATCGCAGTGAGGATGTTGAACGCATTAAATTGCACCTTTCTTCACTCAGTGCCATCCACTTCACTTCACAGGCCGATCACATCGTGAGTCACGCCCGGCACTATGAAGCCCTAAGGGATGCCCGTGAAGCACTGCACCGCGTCAGTGAAGGGTTGCAAGCCGGTATCAGCGGCGACCTTCTGGCTATGGACATCCGCGAGGTGGTACGTTATATTGGAAGCATAACCGGTACAGTGGACGCGGACGATCTTCTGGAATACATCTTTGGTCGATTTTGCATCGGTAAGTAGGTGAGGAAGTTTTGTGTTCATGCTTGTAAGGTCAAAAACTTACGTGTTTGTTAGGCTAAAAATCCAACATCCTGATCACTTAAAACACGCTTCACGGTTTCAAAAACTTCACTGTGAATGAACCTGCCAAATGGCCAACAATTTCCTACATCCAACGCACGAGCAAACAAAAAAATACCAGACTATATTTTTTTGTAAAATAATTGCATATTTGGAACTCGATAGCCATTTTTTATACATTGGATACATGGAATCAACTGGTCACCTATTAATCTAAGCAACATGGGAAATTTACTTTATCTGATCGCAGTAATTCTGGTCATTTTGTGGGCCGTCGGATATTTAGGGTACAGCGCAGGCGGGCTAATACATCTTTTACTGGTTATCGCCATCATTGCCATTCTACTTCGCATAATACGCGGAGCGGGAATTTGACCCGTCAGGGATTATTTCATTCATGCATTTCGGCGTGCAGACCTCCATCTGCGCCATAAACGGTAAACCAGCCAACCTGCTATCAGGAGCAGAACCGGAACAGTTATAGCGACCCAGATCACAATGCGGGGAACAAATCTCACCCGAACAATCCGGTTACCGGTTTCGCTGTAATGGTTGGAAAGCACGGCAATGCCATCATCGTTCAGTGGCATTTCCAGTGCATGGTTTACCACAGTTTGCCAAACTTTGAGCTGACTTCCGTCAGCATGGTACACGATGGCCTCATCCAGCTCAATGGGCTCACCGTGCTCGTTTTTAAAAACGATATTCAGCCCTGGAAGTGCTTTGCCAACCATGGGTAAAAATGAGGCAATGAAGTAATCGGTGGCTACAGCTACTAGTCTGTCACCGTCCCTGGCCAGCCATTCGCAGTTGGAGTCTTCCGTTTGGATGCCCGCTACCCGGCAGATCTTCGCCCGGCTGACAGCGCGGTACAGTGGCAGCGGCTGACCACTCCAGGGTATTCGCCCGGCTACCGACCACCGGCTGTCATATTCTACCGCCGCACCGGAATACTGAAGAAAATAAGTGTTCCCCAAAAGCTCACTCAGCAGAAAAGAAGCTTCCATGGCCCTGATCAATTCCCTTTCGGTAAGATAAAAGGCCACAACCGGAAAACCCGGCCGGCCGTCGGCACCTGAGCCCAGTCCGGTAGCCAAAACAAGGTCGTAAAATGTGATCTGACCTTCAGACCAGGACATGATTCCCGGTTCCACATGGCTGCGAATGGCCCCGTTGGCCTGTACAGCCACCTCTACCGGTTTACCCCACACTGCGGACGTACTGAGCCTGATGGCATCGGCAATAAAATTGCCCAGTTCGGTTTCCTGAAGCGGTGGACCTGCCATCAGCGGAAACGATGCATTCATGATCACCGAGCGAATGTTATTCACCTTACCCTGTGTCCATACTTCAACACTGTCATTGAGCTGGCGTTCTAGCTCTGCAATCAGTTCAGCCACAGTACTGTCTGCAGGTGAATTGAAGTCCGCCGGCAGTATGTAGGGAGTATTCCTGGCTGAGTTCATGGTTTCAAGCCTACCCGATTCGCGGTCAAACTCCAGCCTCAAAGCACCCAGATAGCGATAATTGCTTCCCGCCTGAACAACGATGGTCTCCCCTGCCCTTTCAGGCTTTTCCAAAAGCGTGTGCGAATGGCCGCCTACAATCAGGTGAATGCCGTCTACTTTTTGTGCCAGTTCCCTGTCCTCTTCAATTCCGCTGTGGGTGAGCGCAACAATCACATCCACGTCGAGGGCCTGTAACAGTTCCACTACTTCCTGCGCTGTTTTTACGGGATCAAGGTGTTTAGCATTGCCCGGGTAGGCGGTTTTGCGAAAAGCATCCCTGCCCAGCAAACCAAATACACCAATCCGAAAACCTGGTATTGGCTCCAATATCCGGTAAGCTTCCACGCCCAGGTCAAACAGCGGATGGTCAGGAGGGAAATCCAGGTTGGCACAAAGCAAGGCCATAGTTCCGGCAGCATCGGGATAACCGGCACGGCGAAGCTGGGCAGCCAGCACTTCCGGACCAAAGTCAAACTCATGATTGCCCAACACCATGGCATCATAACCTAGATGCTGCATAAGGCTCAATTCCGGGGGATCACCCTCCAGACCTAGCCAGCCAAACGGTGCGCCGCCCATTATATCCCCGCCGGAAAACAACAGCACAGGCTCACCGGTCTGCTCACTTTCATCCCTGAAAGCCTGGATTGCCGCAGCAATACGGGCGGCACCGCCACGGGCTGTGTTTGGCCATTCTGCATGATCATCGGCAACCGGATGCGGAATAAAGTGCGAGTGCTCGTCATTGGTATGCAACACGGTAAACTGCAGCCTATTCGCCTCCTGTGCCTCCAACGGAATTCCGGATATCAGCCACACCGCAACAGCCGCAAGCATGAAGATTCTCCCAGGCCGGCATCGACCGGGTTCTGCTTTCAAAGAGTTACTTTGGTTATGCATGCCGCTCATGGTTGATTTGATTTTGATTGATATCTCTTTGTGGATACCGCTTTGCGGTATGGTAGCCCTGGTCCTCCATTGCCCCGTTGTTTGGCAAAGCGAGTGACTTCTTCATGCGAAAGATAGCTAATCCCCCAAGAATTTTGCTGTTTTCCCTGCCGTCACGCTTAAGTTGCCAGGGCCATGATTCATTGAAGTATGATCACTCTGCCTTTTTCATCCCCTACTTGCTGTAAGTACACCGGGATCATCAGATCACTTTCGGTTTCTGTTTTGAATCCGGGACAGTCAGGCCTGAGTACTGCACCGGGAAGGATGCTGATGGATGCACCCGCTTCCACAAAAATTGCCCCTTCCGGAGGCAGAGACAGCCGGCAACTCACTTCCAGGCTTCCCCCGCGAAGCACCACCACATCACCCGCCAGATCTTTGGCAGTGTTCCACACCACATTGTCATCGATGTACACGGTTTGGTTCTCATCGTAACTGCACCATACCGGTTCCAAAGCTTTGCGTACGGAACTGCTGAGTTCGGACATGCGATGGTGAATTCTGGATATCTGGCATGGTGTCCATGCTGTTTTGAAGGTGTTGTAATCCATCACATTATTGCTGGCCATGGTATCACAGGGTGGCGGTCCGATATTCCAGCAGTTGGGATGCGGCACGGTATCATCACAGCCATCGTGAGGCAGCCAGGAATGTGAAAGACTCAGTATGTGGCCGGTCTCGTGATTGAGCAGTCCGGCATAAGTCCAGGCATCGTTATAAGTGGTATCGCCCGGACTGCGGATCACCGGCGTGGTGGCACTGTAATGGCTGCCGGCCATTTTAATAGCCAGATCAGCGGCCAAAGCTACACCTGTACGCGTAGGATCGTAGGTTGGCGAGGCTATGGAATCAGGGTGGTGTTCCAGAATAAAAATCCTCAGGGTTCTGCCGGTTTTACAGGGATACCGCTGAAGCAACCTTCGGTCGTACACATTGCGGTGAGCTCCTTCTTTCACGTAAAATCCAAGCTCTTCATCGGTATAAAAATAGATGGCGCGTCCATCATCAGTAATGCTGTCGTGAGCCAGGCGGTACATAAAGTTGATGGGAAGTACGGGGGTATTGTTGCCGGGTGGCAGCCACATGGGTTGATTACTGGCCAGGTGATTGTTAGCACTGTAGAGCAGGTTGCGGGCATATAGCCTGCCTGCTTCAGGAGTAAACGAATGTCTGCCTGCAGTATCGCCGATAAAGTAAAAGCTGACGTTGATGTAACGCATGGGAAAGTGCGAAAGATAAGCCGTGTCAGGCGCATAGCCGTACCGGTCGGCACATCCTGATTGCCCCTGGGCGGATACAATTTCTTCAGGCTGATACAGGTGCCAGTAAACAGCCGGCTGAAAGCCGGGAAGGGAGTGGCAGCCAAACATCAGCCCCACAAAAAGACATCCCAAAAACAAAGCAAAAAACGGGAAACCTGTTCTCATCCCTCAATCATCCTTTAGAAAACAACAACGCACCATACGGCTACAGAGATATTAAAAAAATACGGGTTGTGCAAAAATCGGGTGCAATTACCACGCTGTGCACCAAAAATAAGAACGGCACGAAACATGAAAAAAATAAACGGAGCAATATGCAACACAAAGAGGATAAAAAGCGTAAATTAGCCGTTCTGTTTTTTACGCTTAGCGGGTAAACACTCCGAAAGCCACTCAACAGCAAACACCATCACTGAATCCGGCGTGCTGAGCACCTGCACACTCCATTGTGCCCGTGCCTAATTTTGAATGAACTGAGCATGGCCATAGTAAAGCACAACAAACTGATAGAAACCAGCTATAAACTCAATAGCAGGGAGCAGTTTTTTATTCTCTACCTCATTTCCCAGATTTCTCAGACTGACCGGCATTTCCGCGAATACACCATGACTTACCGGGAAATTGAGAATATCCTCAATTTTGACGGCAAGAGACGTATAGCCAATAAAGCGGAAGTGTTTGGCCTGATGGACAAGCTCAACAGCGAGCCCATTCTGTACGAAAAAGGCAACATTATTGGCAAGAGTGTATGGCTGCAGCACATGGAGCACAATAAAGACACGGATGAGTTCACCTTCAGTTTATCCGAGAAACTTCGGGAATATCTGTTGCAGCTCAAGGAGCATTTTACGCGGTACAATATTCAGAACATTATTTATCTGAGCGGGCACTCCATCAGGTTGTACGAACTGCTCAAGCGTTTTCAGTACAAAGACAACTGCGAATTCACCATTGATAAGCTGAAGTTTTACCTGGGCATTGAAAACAAATACCCCAAGTTTTACGAGTTTAAACGCTGGGTACTGGCACCTTCACAGGCAGAACTGGCAAGATACACGGACATCAGATTTACCTACGAACCGGCCGAAAAAGACGGGAAAAAAGTTTTGTCCCTCGTTTTTGAGATTGAAGAAAACCAGCCACGTTACAGTCCTGACGTATTGAGGCTGCTCACCACTGTGGAAAGCCAGAAAGAAGCTTCGCTCCGAAGAGAGTACGGCGAGAATGCTGACCTGAGTCAGCTGAGCGAGTTTCGCGACAATATACACGCCGTGGAGCAAAGCATTTACGCCGACCGGCTGGATAAACTGGGCGAAAGCTGCACCAATGCATTCCGGTTTTTAGCAGCAAAAGGCGTGAATAAATCCTTCATTATGGAAGAGGTGTTGCAGCATAAAAATCTGCAATACGAAGTAGTGAAAGGTTTTGAAGATGTTTATATCAAACGGCTGTGGCATTTTCTCGAACAAAAGTCCAAATCCCGGTCAATAGCTGCCGCTTTTGTCACCTGGTGGAAAAAAGGTAAGTTGACCGCCTCCAATCTCCATGCCGGTTTGGTAGAGAGTATCCTGCTACACAGCAAAAAGGCAGCCCGAAACGACGCACGCGACAAGGAGCAACTCAGGCAATGGCAGCCCGATTCCGACGGCGAATCCTCCAATGGCCTTTTTGGCAGGGTGAGCAAATGGCCACAAAGCCCCCTGCAACAACTGGAACAAAGCGATCCACAGGAGTTCAGGCGATTGTACGTTCAGGCCTGCCGGGAGCTGGCCGATTCGATGGATCAACCGTTAAGTACGGTACAAAATGGTAGTGGCTATCGTGCGGCCGTATTGTCGCGGATGCAATCACTCCTTGCCGAAGGGGTAAAAATGTAACCGGTGTTTGCTACATTTGAGGCAACAGACCACCACGGGACATGATTTTTACCCGCACCATCAAAAATATCAACAGACTTCGCGAAATTGCCCGGATACTGCTCAAATACGGCTTTGAGGACGTCATTGCCTATACTCCGCTCAAGGCTGTTATACCCAACAGGGCGCGGCTGGGATGGAAAAAAGCTGAGGAATTTGAGAAATACAGCCATTGGGAGTTGCTTCGCATGGCTACCGAAGAGCTCGGGCCCTCTTTTATCAAGTTCGGTCAGTTGCTGGCCAACCGTCCTGACCTGCTTCCGGCGGGGCTCATCAGGGAATTGCAGCGATTGCAGAGTGATGTGCCTCCCTTCCCCTTTGAGCAGGTAGAAGAGATCATTAACCGATCGCTGAAAGCGCCCTGGAACACGATTTTTAGCAGTATCGAACCGGTTCCCATCGGCGCTGCATCCATCGGGCAGGTGCACCGGGCAGAATTGATGAACGGCAGGCAGGTAGTGATCAAGATCCGGCGACCCGGTGTCAAGTCCAAGGTGGAAACTGACCTTTACATCGTTAAGGACATAGTCAGGCGGAGTGAGAAGTTTTTCCAGAGTCAGGGTATTTTAAATGCCATGGACATAGTCAATAGTTTTGAACGGAGCATCATGCGCGAGCTCGACTATACATTTGAAGCCAGGCACATGGCTCAGTTCAGGCACTACTACCGAAAGCGCAAGGATTTTTACATACCCCTGGTTTACAAAGAGTACAGCACCGAAGAAGTGCTCACCATGGAGCGGGTGAGCGGCTGTAAAATAACCGATGCCCGGCAATTGAATATCTGGGGCATCAACACAGAGAAGCTCGCCGAGCAGGGCATGGATATTTATATGAGCCAGATATTTGAGCACGGCTTTTTCCATGCTGATCCGCATCCCGGCAACATCATCATCAGTGAAAAGGGCGTGATCAACCTGATTGATTTTGGCATGGTGGGCAAGCTCAACAAACAGGAGAAGTTTGCCTTCGCCGGCATTTTTATGGGAATGGCACAAAAAGATCCGCGCAAGATGGCCCGGAACTTTCGCCGGCTGTCACCCGATACCTTCATTGAGGACCGGGCTGCCTTTGAGCGGGAGATGAGTGATATCATTGACGACTTCGCTTATCAAAGTGTTGAGGAGGCCAGCATTGCCGATCTGGCCGTCCGGATGCAGGAAGTGATCAGAGTGTATGGATTGCGTGTGCCCGGAGACATTTTCATCATTCTACGCGCTCTAACCATACTGGAAGGCATAGGCAAAACCATACATCCCCATTTTCAGACTTTTGAGTTTATCCGGCCCTACGGGTTCCGCATACTTCGCGAACAGTATGCCCCGGGATACGTAGCCGATCAGGTTTACTCTACTTCCATGCAGTTTCTCAGCTTTCTCAATACCTTTCCGGTAGATGTAAAAGCGATTTTGAGGAAACTCAGCAGGGGGCGACTGCATATCAGGATTGAGCATCTGGGCTATGAAGCCGGAGTTGAAAAAATCACCAACAGCGTAAACAGGTTTAGCCTGGTAATGCTGATTGTGAGCCTGATTACTGGAAGTGCTATTTTTGCTCTTGCACCGTTCAGCGATTCCCTCACCACAGCCGGTGGCATGCCCTATATCAGCATTGCCGGTCTGGTACTGGCCGGTTTGCTATCCTTTGTATGGGTGGTAATGGTATGGTGGCAGGGTCGCAGTTAAGGTTTGTTTTTTCATGGCTTTTTGTTTGGTTAAAAGGCTGTTGTCAGTGTCCGCCCTTTTGCCAACGCAAGCTGCATTTTATCGTGGAAGGTTCGCCGACTTGTGGAGTGTAACATGGGGTGGTTCCGGCCTGTCACATTTTTTGTGGCCCATGTCGCGCGAAATGCACAAGGCTACCAACAAAAAATGCGCCAGGCCCCTCGCGGCCACTATTTAACCTCTTCCTCCCCCTCCGCTTTCAGCACCGTGCCCGGTACTCTACCCGCCTTCCCGGTGAGGATGTTGTGATACAACACTCCAGCTGCGATCAGCAAAAACAGGCCAAAAATGAAAAATGCATAAACAATGTGATTGGACGCATGGAAAAACGGAATGGCAAACAACAGTAAAAACAGCATCCGACACATGACATTGGCCACAAAAAACACACTGCCGGCCCTGCCGTATATGTGGTTGGGAATGGTTTGGAATAAATACGTGACCCGCCTTATCCGCGTGCCGGCATTAGCCAGCCCCAGCAAAAAGAAAAGGCCGAAAAACACCACAATGTTGTCTGTCATTCCCAGTATAAAATAAATGGCAGAAGCCAGCAAAGTGAGGATAAGTACACTCTGCCTGATGGTTACTTTCCGAAAAATCCACTGTATGCCCACACCGGCAAAAATTGACCCCAGAGCAAAGAGCATTTCACCGGTAGCATATACATCTCCGCCGGCACTGAGCTGAGCTTCAACATATTTAGCTGCCAGATAAAACCCCGTGACCAGTACGGTAACAAAAATGCCATACGAGGCCAGGCCAAATATCAGCAGATCGGGATGCTCTCTGAGCCAGTTAAGTCCCACACGGATCCTTTTGATCACGTTGCCGGTCTCCTGTAAAGCCGCCGGATTGGGTTTGTAAGCAATCAGGGAAATGATGGTGAAACCCAGGAAATAGGTTAATCCGTCCACCAAAAAGATATGATGTATATCCCAGGCACCTATTTCCAGATGTATAGGTACCGTGAACCCTGCCAGGTGAATTCCCGATATATGGATCCCTTCAAGCAGCACCGCAGCACCGGCTCCGGCCAGCACCAGGGCAAGCTGACCCTGAATCTCTATATAGCTGGTAACACGGTAATAGTCTTTCCTGTCGGTAATTTCCTGTACAAAGGCATACAGATTCGGGTAATGGATATTGTAGTTGAGAAAAGTAAGGGTAAACACTGCTGCTACGGCATACCATGGCAATCCCCCATACCAGAGACCCAGCAAGGCTATACCCGTTACCAGTACTCCGCATATCGATGTGATGGACTGAAAGATCCGCTTGCGGTTGTACGCATCCACTATGGTGCCGCTAACAGGGCCCCACAACAGCGACAAGGAGGTAATGATGGCATAAATGAGGCCGAATCTGGAGGTATCCGCTTCGCGGGCAAAATACCACGGAATGGCGATCATGCTAATTCCCTGTGCAATACCTGAAATAGCATTGGCTGAAAACAGAAGTATTAACTTTGTACGGTAAGTCATTCTGTTGCTTAAGAGAAGCACAAAAGTAACCTTTGGATCACCAAACTCAGTGAAATGAACATCGGCGATGAAAAAATCAGAAAAGAAATTGAACGCTATTGCGCCATACAGGACAGGTCGGTTCGAGACATTGAATCAAAGCTGATCAAACTGGGCGTCAACCGCAACGATACCGAACCGTGGCTGGTATACCTGAAAAAGAACCGTTTTCTGGATGAAGAGCGGTTTGCGCGCAATCTGGCCCACGGCAAGCTGGTTTCCAACCGCTGGGGAAAGATCAAAATAAGGCAGGCATTACGGCAGCACGGTATTAGCGATTATATTATTACTGTAACCCTGGATGAGCTGGACAGAGATGAATACTTTGAAACGGCCTTGAAAAGGGCTTCCCTTAAAATGCCGGAGCTCAGACGCAGGTTTAGCCGGGACAACTACGCCATGCGAAGCCACCTGAGTAACCACATGGCTCAGGCCGGCTTTGAAAACTTTATGCTCGAAGAGCTCTGGAACCGCCTTCAGGAAGAATAAAAGTGCTCACCAACGCACTATGAGCAGCCCCAGCCACAGCGCAAGCAGGCATACCACTACACTGCACAGTGAATACAACAGCGCCATGCCCGGCTGTCCTTGCTGGAGAAGGAGAAAGTTTTCGGCAGAAAATGTGGAAAAGGTAGTGAATCCTCCGCAGAAGCCCACAATCAGCAGATGCTTAATGCCCGGGTGCTCCCAATCATTGGCGTCGATGAGTCCGAGTAACACCCCAATCAGCAGGCAGCCCAGAAAATTGACGGAAAATGTTCCCAAAGGAAATATCCCCGAATCGGTCTTAGACAAATATACGGCCAACAGGTATCTGCAAATGCTGCCGATACCACCGCCAATCCCTATCAATGCCAGTGCCTGAATCATCAGATGTCAATAAAAAACCGCCCGCAAAATAGCACATTTTGCAGGCGGTTAGCTAACATTCACCACTTAAGATCAGACAGACTTCAACCACTGATCCAGGCTTTTTTTCACAAAAGCGTTCAGTCGCTTGCCTTTCAGCATGCCCTGCTGCAACATGGCAGCCTCCAGTAAAAAGGTTGCAGCTTCCTGCTGTTCGGGCGTATCACCGGCTTTGCTCAGTTTTTTAAACACCACAGGATGATTGGCATTGACAACGATGTTGACAAAATCGTCCTTACCCATATCTACGCCACGCATGGCCTGCATTTCGCGCATGCGGCGCATAAACTCAGGCCTGACTACACTTACCGGCGGATCTTCGGGTGACATGGCCCTTAAACTCACCTGAGCACCGGGTATCACCTCAAGTTTCTCAAATACGTCTTTGACGTGTTTTTCTTCCTCTTCCGACAATACCGAACCGGTGCTGTCTTCCTTCTCAATCAGTTTATCGGTGGTGTCGGCATCTACCCTGGCAAAGGTGAGACCACTGCCCTTGTACTCCAGATGCTGGATCAGGTGGCTGTCAATAACCGGATCGAGCTGCAAAACAGAATAGCCTTTTTCGGCAGCCTGGTCTATGAGGGCTTCATGGGCATCGGGTTCGGTAGTGTACAACGCAATGATCTTTCCATGCTTGTCTTTTTGCGCCGGTTCAATCTTGTTCTTATAGTCTTCAATGGTGTAGAAAGCGCCTTCGGTATCTTTCAAGAGACAAAAGTCCATGGCACGCTCGTGGAATTTTTCTTCGGTAAGCATGCCATATTTGACAAACGTGCCGATAAAAGGCCATTTTGCCTCATAATTCTCACGGTCGTTTTTAAACAGCTCATTCAGTTTGTCGGCTACCTTCTTGGTAATGTAACCGGTTATTTTTTTCACGTTCGAGTCGGCCTGCAGATAACTGCGCGAAACATTCAGCGGGATATCCGGAGAGTCAATTACACCGTGCAGCAGGGTCAGAAACTCGGGAACAATGTCCTTCACCTGATCGGTCACATATACCTGATTGCTGTAAAGCTGAATTTTATTGCGCTGCAGGTCGGTGGGATTGGCTTCGCGTGGGAAGTACAAAATCCCCTGTAGGTTAAAGGGATAATCGATGTTGAGGTGAATCCAGAACAATGGCTCCGGTGAATACGGATACAAGCGGTCATACAGGGCTTTGTATTGGTTTTCACTGACATCTGCAGGCTGCTTCTTCCAGGCCGGATCGGTATCATTGATGATGTTTTCAACTTCAGTACTTACGGCTTTGGCGTCTTCGCCTTCCCCTTCGTAATGGGTTTCCGTTTTTTTACCAAAGCGCACTTCTACCGGTAAAAAGGCACAATACTTTTTCAACAGCCCTTCAATCCGGTCTTTTTCGAGGTATTCCGCAGAATCTTCGGCAATATGCAGAATCACATCCGTGCCCCTGAAATCGCGGTCGCCGGGCTGCAGCTCATATTCGGGCTTGCCTTCGCATATCCAGCGCACGGCTTCACTACCCTCCTGCCACGACCTGGTGTGCACCTCCACTTTGGATGCCACCATAAAGGCAGAATAGAATCCCAGGCCAAAATGTCCGATTATGCCTGCCGCATCCTCATATTGCTCCAGAAATTCGCGGGCACTGGAAAAAGCCACCTGGTTGAGGTACTTCAACACCTCCTCACTGGTCATGCCAATTCCGCGGTCGCGTATGGTCAGCGTCCCGGCTTCCTTGTCGAGCAGTACATCAATGGTCAGCTCTCCGGGTTCACCGGTAATTTTGCCCGCACGGGTCAGCGCTTTCAGCTTGGTAGTGGCATCCACGGCATTGGACACCAGCTCGCGAAGGAAAATCTCCTGATCGGAATACAGGAACTTTTTAATAATGGGGAAAATATTCTCGGTCTGAACGGAAATAGTACCTTTTTGCATAGTTTGCTTATTTTTTACTCTGCTTAGTCAATGATTGTACCATTCCACTTTACCTGTCATTTTGACAATTTTTTTTATTGATAGCTCTTTGTGGGCATGGTCCCGTCGCTGCGCTCTCAAGGCAGTTTTGTGGTTTAAGATATTGTCGTATAACTTCCACGCAGCAGCTTGCCGTTGATCACAGTTTCTTTTACTTGTCGGTAGTTGTTTGCGGACTGAGCCGTGAATTACCCCGTTGCGGCACGTGCAAAGGCATGCTGCCAATACCGCAGCTCATTGAGTGGAAAAATTGCCTGAAGCGGTAATTACAGCAGGTCGTAATTGCGGAAGTAGATATATACACACATAACCACCAGCAGAATCAGCAGTACAATCCCCCAGAGTGTAAGCCAGCCGGCTATTTTGTAGTTTTTTACCTTGTAATCCATGGTTGGTCGGTTTATGGGGCAAAGATATGTTTTTGCACCATTTTTTTGCAATCCGGTGCTTTTTCTTTTGTGGCTGCTATAAGGCTGAATCTTTATTTTCGCTTTACCCGGCTAAATTGTCCCGCTCCGCACCACAAAGAGTTATCCAAACAATAAACAATGGCACCACGTCTTCAACATGCCTGTCAGGTATCCCTGAAAAAGTGTGCAGCCCGCCCCACGGCGCGGTGGCCGTAACGGTTGCGCAGGCTGTCCATGGTGTGCAGCAGCGCCATTTCGCCGGCGGTATCCTCAAACAGGCGCATCTGGTAATAGCCGCGCACCAGCCCGCTGAAGCGTACGCCTATAAGCCGTATGAGCTGCCGGCGCTGATAAAGCCGGTCAAACAAGTCGGCAGCCGTTTGCAACAGCACTTTGTCGTTGGCCGTATAGGCTACGCGCTGCTGCTTCGAATACGTATTGAAATCGGCATAGCGTATCTTGATCGTCACGCAGGAGGTGAGCTTCCCGTCTTTGCGAAGCTGCCAGGCCAGCTTGTCGACCATACTGCCCAGCAGGTGACGGATATACACCATGTCCAGCGTATCTTCCGTAAAGGTGCGCTCGGTACTCATCGACTTTTGGTCGTAAAAGGGCTCTACAGGCGAAGGATCTACACCGTTGGCACGCAGCCACAGTTGCCGGCCGGGTTTGCCAAACTCGCGCTCCAGCAGCTGAGGCGGCATTTCACTCAGTATGCGGATGGTGCGGATGCCCATAAAGCTGAGCTGCATCCGGGTTTCCTTGCCCACCCCCGGTATTTTACCTACCGGAAGGGGTGCCAGAAAGCCCTTTTCATTGCCGGGCGGCACTTCCAGGCTGCCATTGGGCTTGGCCTCGCCCGTGCCCACCTTGGATACGGTTTTATTGACCGACAAGGCAAAGGAAATGGGCAGCCCCGTTTCGCTGATGATCTTTTGGCGAAGTTCAAGTGCCCAGCGGTAACAACCAAAATAGCGATCCATCCCCGTAAGATCGAGGTAAAACTCATCGATGGAGGTTTTCTCAAACAGGGGGGCCTGCGATGCAATCACCTCGGTAACCCAGTGAGAGTAACGGCTGTAGGCCTCCATGTCGCCGCGAAGCACAACCGCTGAAGGACAAAGCCGAAGGGCCATTTTTACGGGCATGGCCGAGTGAACGCCAAAGCGGCGAGCCTCGTAACTGCACGAGGCCACTACGCCACGCGCACTGCTGCCGCCAATAATCAGCGGCTTGCCTTTAAGAGCGCTGTTGCGCAAGCACTCCACCGATACAAAAAATGCATCGAGATCCATGTGTACAATGGCACGGCCGTACATGCAAGACTTATTTTTCGTCAAATTTATGACAATAAATCCGTCTTATTGTTCTTTTCTTCCGGATTATTTTCCGGCATACCCGTATCTGCCTGAACGCCGGCGGAATGATCGTTCAGTCGCCTGTAGGCAAGCACCCAGATAGTGGCGTTCAGCATGCCATGCATCACCACCGGAATCATGAGGTTTCCGGTTTCCAGAAACACCTTGCCCAACAGCAAGCCGCCAATAAACGACGTTACTACACCGCGAATTCCCTGATAAGAGTGCCCCAGTGCAAACAGCACGGCTGAAACCACTACCAACAGATCCCCGCCCAGCCCGGTAACATGAAAAAGCAAATAGAACAACACCTGCCTGAACAGGATTTCCTCAAATACCACACCAACGGCAATAAACAACACAAAAAGAAAAAACTGACGGTAGCTCCGGGGCAGCAATGCCACAGGAAAACCCAGCAAACGGCTATCCCCGGGGCGGTCATCGTAAGGCCGGTGAGATTGTTCAAACAAGCGGCGAAACAACAGTGCCAAAAAAAGCGGTGTGCCAAACGCGGCAAATATTCCCCAGATACTGCCCTCGGGAAGTGTAAAACCCCTCCCAATCCGATCCATATCGATGGGGGCAAATGCCGGGCCAAGCAGCAACAGCAATACAATCAGCGCCAGGCTCTGAATCAGCACACTGCGCCGGTAAAACACCCGGGGCGATATACTGATCACCACGGGCCGGGTAAATCCTGCCCAGGCCACATAAAAGGTGTACAAAACAATACCGGCAAGAACCAGGGTTTCTGTCATGACACCGGGTTGTATTTACTGGACAAGGGAGTATTCCCGTCAAAAATTGATTCGCTCAAGCCTCGACTTCAGTCTTCTTTCACTGCGAAAGTGTTCAAAAATGGCGATGTAGCCCGGCTTGGCTCGCATCACCCAGAAACTGCTGGCATCAGGGTCAATAGTTATGCGATCGCGAACTATTTCAAGGTCTTCATCAATAACCACAGTTCCAACATATTTAGGCAAGTCGCGGGGGCGTTTACCTTCTTCTTCTATCCGGCTGGTATAGGTGATAAAATGACGGTTGCGCTGGAAGTCGGAAGTAGAGAATGAAAAGTCGAAGCCGCCAATTCTGCGCATATACTGGGCTATAAAGCCGCTATTAACCACCGGAAGTCCTGGTAAGGGTACTTTGCGTACAAACTTATCAAAACGATGAACGGATTCAATCTTGTCATGCTCATCAAAAACCATCAACACTATATCTCCGATCACCAGTTCCGTAGGTGATCCCTTCCCGCCTGACAGCACCGTGAGTACAATACCTGCTGCACTGGCCTGCCTTTTGTACATTTCTCCAAACATAAATGTTTTTCCTTCAGGGCTGCGCACGGATTCAAGGACAACCACATAATTGTCATCATCTATCTTACCCAGTTCTGATACATCCATGTGCTGACTGAAATCATCGACCCAGGAATTGTAGGATACTTTGTTTACCTTGCCATTAAAACCGGATTCTCCAATAAAAAATCCGAGATTTCGCGCGCTGGCTATGCTCGCCCCTAATTCATAGTACTCCCCTATTAAACCAATGGTTTCTGTGTCTTCATTGATGGATAGTGTGGTTGGCATTACCCGGTATTCACTGGCTTCAAACTCATCGATTTCCCGATTCTTTCCATTTCTCAGATCAATGACCACATAGCGCCATTTGGATCCTGAGCCCCGTGCCATTCCCACCGTAAGAACCCTTGAAAGCATAAAATTGTCAGATACCTCAATCACCTCCGGCATTTCATTAGGTTGATCGCGGTGAGCCTGCGTTTCCCATTTAAGTTTGAGGTTTCTGTCAAAACACCGGTAATGATATCCTATTCTGCGCTGACGGCTGATATTTTGCATGATGAGCCCATGTTGCCCACCATTTTGAGGGACAACCAAATTGAACACGCCTTGTGCTCGCAAATCCACTTCAGAAGTATAGGCTATCCGGTCGGACGGAAGTTCCAGTTCGGCCAGTTTGTTGCCTTCCATATCGTAGCTATCTATGGAATACTGGTATCGCGAAGGGTTGTTAAACACCAGAAAAAAAGCATTGTCTGCATGAATAAGTCCATTGAGAAATACATTGCGATTTTTAACAACCTCAAAAGAAGTAACGGTATTCAGATTCTCATCCATGATCTGCATCAGATACCTCCTTTCACGACGCGATTCCTTGTCTAAAAAATAGTACATATAATAACCGGTTACCTGGTTTTGGTGATCCCGGATTACACCCATGTTCTGAACCGAAAATTCAAGGACATCTTCAAATGACTTGCTCTGTGCACGGGCTTCCAAAAAACATAAGCCAATGATAAAAACCAATAGTAAAAATTGCTTCATGATATTATATTTAGTTATAGATTAATCATCACTGCTATCAGCATAAATTCCATCTGGATATAACTCTTCGTAACGAGCCCTCCAGATTTCAGCCTCCTCATCAAGCTCTGCTGTTCTTGCACAGGTAAGTATGCTATGTATAAAATGCTCGTTATGTCCAAACTGATCAGCGAAAGGCTCCAGGAAGTAGTACCCGATACTCTTGAGATCCCTGAGTCGCAATTCGTGTAAAAAGGCTATTACCCTGTTAAAGGCATCCGGATATCGTGGCGACACGAATGGAACCACTTCGCTGATCCTTCTCTTTTCTGCATATTGATATACGCTCTCCAGCGACCGGGCTACCATACTGTGCAAAAAAGGCTCGTCTGGATAATGTTCCAGGTAGATCAATGCCAGATAAAGGGTTCGTGCAAATTGTTTGTGGTCAAAAGCCATAGAAACCATTTCAAGCCTGGCATCGCGCTGGAACAATGTGTATTTATGGTGATCTAAACCCTGCATCGGAGTATGCTCATCAATTTCATCCTTCATCAGTCTCAGCGCTTCAATACGTGCCTGGCATTCGGGATGTGTTCGCAGCGAATCGGGAAATTCTTCCCTTAACTCCCTTGCCAGTTGTGTCAATTCAGATTCCTGGTAAAACAACCACGAATTTCGGAAGGGAAAATTTTCACGATGGAAAATATTGCGCAAATCCAAAAGCCCGGGTTGAAGAATTTCAATACTGTCCAATACTTCCAGTGTTCTTACTGCATCTTCAAAAGGATAGCCTGCCTGCAGGTATAATACCAGCGCCAGGGAGTCGGCCTCTGTTTCCCTGAATCTGCTGTGCTGGCTGCTCGAAAAGGTTTGCTGCATCATCAGTTCCATGAGAGCAGCATTTCTGCCATACCGCTGCCGCATTGCCTGCCGCATGGATCTTCTGAATGCCGGATCATGTTCCATCATTACCCGGTTGATTACCCGCAAATTGCTGTGCTTCAATAATTCATGGGCAATCTCATGACTGGTAACAAAGGCTACCTGGGCTTCATTTTCGAGTAAATCGATCAGGCCTATGTTGAAAAACATGAAGCCCGTACCTGTGCTGAAAGCATTAGGAGAAGTAAACCGGGAAAGGAATATTTTGAGTTCAGCTTCATCTTTCAGTTCATCATCAGCAAGCGCAGAAAAGCGCTCAAGCTGATCATTCAGCATGGCTTCGATGGCATCGTGCCGGATCACCAGCCCTCTTTCAAACAAATTCTCCACCGATTCTGCCCGGTTTTGAAATTCCTGCCTCAGATCAGCGGCCACCTGGCGGTCATCAATGCTGATGTTGTTGATATCGTTGACCAGATTTCGTCGAATCACAATTTTTACGGGACTGGAAAAGACGCTGTCCGTGTATTGCGGGGCGGGATAAAAATCAGGATAGGACTGTGCCTGCATGGGTTGGCTATACCCGGCATAAAGCGTCAGGCACATGACAAAAATACAGGGAATTAATACTGAGCAGCAATAATGCATTACCTTGCTCCCAACTTTTCTACCGGGCAGCGGAAGCTGCCTCAACAAAAAGATATACATACAACTAAACAAAAAAAGGCCACCCAAACGGCCATCGACTATTAATCAATGAATGCTTAAAGGTAATATCTCTCTGCAACTTTCAAAATATTAAAGCCAAAAAATGTCGTGTGTTAACATTTTTACTCAATCCTGTCAATTTTTATTCAATTCAATAGTTTTTACCCCGCACTTGAATTCACTGTAAATTTGCCCCGGGAGTTCCACGGAGAATTGGCCGGCAAATCAATGCGGGTCGCCTGCCGTGGCTGAATCGGCAATAGAACGAAAAACTCCCTGCACTGGTCGAAAGAAATCGGTGTTTCGATCATGTTTAGGCTTTCTTTGTACCGTCAAATCAGGAGACCTGACTGACCGGCTTGCCCTGAAAATTTAAACTCAATGACGACTATGAACAAAACGATCATTACCCTACTTGCTTTGTGTTTTGCCACCATGCCGCTTTGGAGCCAAAATGGCAATTCAATTGTTGGCCAGGTTTTCAGCCACGATGGAGAAGCTCTGCCTTATGCCAATGTGGTACTCTATCATGTGGCCGATTCATCGCTGGCCAAAGCCGATCATACACTGGATGACGGAAGTTTCGTAATTCCGGCAGTAAGACCGGGAAATTACTTTCTGGTGGTTTCTTTCCTCGGCCTGCCCCCGCTTACAGTTAAAGATCTGGAAATGGAACCGGGCAAAGCCATTGATCTGAAATCAATTATTCTGCCCCAGCCCGGCGTTGATCTGGCTGAAATTGTGGTTTCTACCACCAAGCCTCTGATTGAAGTCCGTGCAGATAAAACTATATTCAATGTGGAAGCCAGTGTTACGGCTGCCGGATCTGACGGTTTTGAAGTGCTTCGCAAGGCACCGGGGGTGGTTATCGACAACAATGACAACATACAGATGCGAGGTAAAAGCGGAGTACTCGTTTACATCGGCGGCAAGCAGTCATACCTTTCATCCCAGGAGCTTGCCAACCTGCTCAGAAGCCTGAATGCCTCGGACATAGAAGCCATTGAAGTGATCACTAATCCTTCAGCCCGGTACGATGCATCGGGTAATGCCGGCATCATCAATATAATTCTGAAAAAGGAAAAAGGCCTGGGAACCAATGGCACCCTGAACCTGAATGCGGCCTACGGACTTCAGTACCGGGCTATGGGTTCCGTGAGTTTCAACCATCGCAGCCGCAATTTTAACCTTTATGGCAGTGCCGGTGGCGGAGTCATGAATTCAGAAAACGGGCTGAATATTTACCGCATCCAGAACAATAAAGTCTTTGACCAGCGCCAGTCTCAGATCAACAGCAGGTATCCGGTTAACAGTCGCCTGGGTATGGATTACTTTTTGAGCGAAAAACACACTATCGGCGTCATGGGCAACATGAATACCAATATTGGAGATGTGGTTCACGACAGCCAAAGCAAAACCAAGATTTCCGATGAAGATACACCCGATCAGATCGATTCTATTCTGAAAGCCTTTAATTACATTGACGGTTCCCGCCTGAATGCCAACATCAATGCCAACTACCGTTTTTACGATGCTACCAAGGGCAGGGAATTCACTTTTGATTTTGACCGGGGATATTTTACATCCACCAATTCCAGTTTGCAACCTAACACCTACTATGGTCCTGATGAGAACACCATCCTGTCGGAGCGCAAGTTTAAAACCGAATCACCGTCAACATTCTCAGTTTTAAATCTGATTATGAGCAAAGGTTGTGGTGGGCACAGGCAAAAATAACCTCGGGCTTGAAGTGGACCCGCGTGAATACCGACAATGTGTTTGATTTTTACAATTTCAATGATCAGGATATGCCTGTTCGCGATCCTGAGCAAAGCAATCACTTCAATTACGACGAAACGGTGAGTGCCGCCTATGCCAATATAGTTACACCGCTGTTACGAAATGTTCAGTTACAGGCCGGCATCAGGGCCGAGCATACCCAATCCGTTGGCGACTTACAACGCGACCCCGGCCAGGAGGTCAAACCCGAGGACTACGTTGAGCGGGAATACACCGACTTCTTCCCCAGTGCTGCTCTCACCTGGCAATTGCACCCTAAGCATGCACTTAATGCCACATACAGTCGCAGGATCAACCGCCCAAGCTATCATCATCTCAACCCGTTTGAATGGCGGCTTGACGAGCTGAGCTACCGCAAAGGAAGCCCGTTTCTGACGCCTCAGTATTCCGATGCTTATGAACTCAAGTACATTGCCATGCAGATGATCAATTTCTCCGTGGGCTATACACGCACTACAGACCTGATCACAGATATCGTGGAGCCCTCACAGGAACACCCCGACAAGAGCTTTATCAATTACCGCAATCTGGCATCACAGGATCATTTCAGCGTAGGTATCAGCGCTCCTACCCCAGTAAAACCCTGGTGGAACGGCTATATTAACGCCTCGCTGTACAAGTCATACTTTACTGCCGACTTTCCCGAATACTCATTTACCCTGGAAGCCCCCATAGCCTTCAATATCTATGCCGAGCAAAATTTCCGCGTAAGACAAGGCACCACCATTGAAGTATCCGGCTGGTACAACTCCGGCTCGGTGTGGGGCGGAAGCTGGGTCACCAGCCCAAACGGTTCTTTGGACATAGGCCTGCAACAACGTCTTTTCAGCAATAAAGCCACCCTCCGCCTGGTCTTTTCAGATGTGCTGGGCACTGCACGCTGGAGCAGTACCGGTGAAGCCGTGCCGGGTATGAGGGTCAATGCCAACGGATATTGGGACTCCAGGCAGGTACGGCTCAACTTCAGCTACCGCTTCGGCAACATGGATGTTAAAAGCGCCCGTCAGCGCCGCACCGGTATTGATGCCGAAACACGTAGAGCCGGCAACGATTAATGGCGTCCGTGTACCGCAATGCACTACTATGATGGAATGTTCTGGCACAGTCCGGTGATGAATTTTTGGTGTTGTGTTTTTTTATGTCTTTTTGTTGCTGCGCCTTACTGAGTAATATAAAGCAGCAAAACCCTGCGCAGCGTAGCCGGTTTCGTTCCCTGGTGCCTGGATAAGCAAAGTCATTCACTTAACACGCAGAAAAAACTTTAACCAAATTCAACAGCTCCTTACTTCCGCAATGGGGTATGGAGCTTTTCTTTTTGGCAGGCTGCTTTACTCGATCTCTGTAATTTTCAGGAAATTGGTTCTCTGACGGGCTTCCAGCGGCATACTTCCCGTATTGATCACCACATCGCCTTTTTTCACCATGCCCTGACGCAACAGAATCTGACATACGTCTTCAATGGTGCCGTCAGTTGTGGTAAATTTGTTGTAGTAAAAGCACCGCACACCCCATACCAGGTTCATCATGGCCAGACGCTCAGTATTCTCCGAAAAAATGTAGGTGTTGCACCGCGGCCTGAAACTCGATACTTTAAAGGCTGTGTAGCCACTGGCCGTCATACCTATGATGGCTTTGGCATTAACCAACTCTGCAGTTCTGGCTGCTTCAAGACATATTGCGTCCGACAGAAAAGTGCCTGATTTTGATGAGATCTTGTTGCGGCGGTTATAAATGGCCTCATTGGTTTCAGCTTCTTCAATTATCCTGTTCATGGCAGTAACCACCTTTACCGGATGAACTCCAACCGAAGTTTCACCGCTCAGCATCACAGCATCGGTGCCGTCAAATACGGCATTGGCCACATCGGTCACCTCAGCCCGGGTTGGTGAAGGATTCTTGATCATGCTGTCCATCATCTGCGTAGCCACTATAACCGGCCTGGCACGTTGCAGGCAGCGCTGAATGATGTCCTTTTGAATGTATGGAAGCTTTTCCATGGGAATTTCAACCCCCAGATCACCCCGGGCAATCATGATGGCATTGGATGCCTTAATGATGGCCTTGATATTTTTTATGGCCTCGGGTTTTTCAATTTTGGCTATAATCCTTGCCTCATGGCCCTTGCTTTCAATCCGTTCGCGCAAATCGTGGATATCGTCGGCCGAACGCACAAAACTCAGTGCTATCCAGTTAAAAGGGTGCCGCAACACAAAATCCAGGTCCTCCAGATCTTTTTCGGTAAGTGCCGGCAAGGTAGTTTTGGTGTCGGGCAAATTGACGCCTTTATTGGATGTGAGCAGCCCACCGTACACCACTTCAAGTACAGCTTCATCAACACCATTGGTACTGATCACTTTGAGTTCAAGTTTGCCGTCGTCTATCAGAATGGTTTCACCCGGCTTAATGTCATGGGCAAACTTTTCATAACTCATGTGAACCCTGCTGCTGTTTCCAACACATGGCTGTTGGGTAAAAGTGATCTGCTGGCCGGGGCTGAGCGTAATACCCTCCCCTTCTATTTTGCCCACACGCAGCTTAGGCCCCTGCAAATCGGCCATCAACGTGATGTGGATATTGTATTTATTGCGCAGATAAACGATGCGTTGAATGATCTCAAGGTGATCAGCATGGCTGCCATGGCTGAAATTGAGCCGGAACACATCTACTCCGGCCTGCACAAGCTCTAGCAGCGTGGCATAATCGGAGGAAGCAGGCCCTACTGTAGCTATTATTTTGGTTTTTCTATGTTTGCTTTTCATCATATATGCAGATTTTAGTGTAGCTTTCCGGTTCCGGTTGATGGATCAATGTTTCGCACCGGGCTACAGTGTCAAAGTTAGGTACTCAAAAATTAATCCCGCTAAAATGTGTGATTAATTCTGTGCAAACACTATGTTTACTTGCTGCACAAATAAAAACCGGAGAAAATGTTTGTTGGAACAGTCAGTTCTCCCTTAATTTGCAAAAATTTTATTCACTAAAGATAAGAAGCAATGTCACAACAAGAAATCATGCAAAAAGTAACCGGCATCATTGTTGACAAACTTGGTGTAAACGAATCGGAAGTTACTGCCGAAGCGAGTTTTACCAATGATCTGGGTGCGGATTCACTGGACACGGTTGAGCTGATCATGGAATTTGAAAAGGAATTCAACCTTTCCATTCCCGACGAAGAAGCTGAAAAAATCGAGACCGTTGGTGACGCCGTTAAATATCTTGCCAGCCAGGCCGGAGCATAATGCTCCGGGTAATCATCTGGCATCTGAGTCGGGGTATGCTCAACTTACTATCTCCGCACCAAGCCAGATGCATCCAGACCTCATCGATGTATATTTAATCATGAATAAGATCCGCCGCCGGTTTTAACTTGCGAGCGGGTCTTATTTTTTAAGCCTTTCAGCGTATGAACAGAGTTGTGGTTACCGGCCTTGGTGCCATTACACCCATCGGAAACAACATTCCGGCCTATCTCAGTGGACTTCAATCCGGCACCAGCGGAGCCGATATCATTACTAAGTTTGATGCTTCAAAATTCAAAACGCAGTTTGCCTGTGAAGTAAAAAACTTTACCTGCGAAGATGTTATCGACCGTCGCGAAGCCAGAAGACTCGATCTGTTCACTCAATATGCACTAGTCTCCGTACACGAGGCTATGACCATGGCCAATTTCGACCTCAGCCAACTCGATATGAGGCGGGCCGGAGTGATCTGGGCTTCCGGCATTGGCGGCCTGGCCACGCTAGAAAAAGAAATTGAAGATCACATTTTGGGTGACGGCACGCCGAGGTACAATCCTTTCCTTATCCCCAAAATGATCATAGATATTGCCGCAGGTCACATTTCGATCCGTTATGGTTTCCGCGGACCCAATTATGCCACGGTTTCTGCCTGTGCATCTTCTACCCACGCTTTGCTCAATGCATACATGTGTATCCGCGATGGCATGTGCGATGTAGTCATTGCCGGCGGATCCGAAGCTGCCGTAACCAAAACCGGACTGGGTGGCTTCAATGCCATGAAAGCCCTGTCGCAACGAAACGACAGCCCGGCTACTGCCAGCCGTCCCTTTGATGCCGACCGCGATGGCTTTGTTTTAGGTGAAGGTGCCGGTGCACTGGTTCTGGAATCGTACGAACACGCCAAAGCCAGAGGTGCTGAAATCATTGCTGAATTTATGGGCGGCGGTATGACCGCCGATGCACACCATATTACGGCCCCTCATCCCGAAGGTCTGGGCGCTGCAGAAGTTATGCTGCATGCACTCAATGAGAGCGGACTGAAACCGGCAGACCTGGACTATGTAAATGTCCATGGCACTTCTACTCCACTGGGTGATGTAGCAGAACTCAAAGCCATTGAGCAGGTATTTGGTGACCACTCCTACAACCTTAATGTAAGCTCTACTAAATCAATGACCGGGCATCTGCTGGGTGCAGCCGGTGCTATTGAGGCTATTGCTTCAGTGCTGGCCGTGAAACACAACTTTGTACCCCCTACCATCAATCATTTCAACCTGGATCCGGAAATCGACCCAAAGCTGAATCTCACCTTCAATAAGGCACAGTACAGAGAAGTTAAATGTGCCCTAAGCAATACATTTGGCTTTGGAGGTCACAATTCATCCGTTATCTTTGCACAATACAACTCCTGATCTTGAAATTCCTGCGGCGAATATTCAATCGTTACTTGTCCCGCGACCGGTACCTGGCCAACAATGTCCGTGAGATCATTGGTATTACGCCGGCCAGTCTGCATTTGTACAAACTGGCATTCTCGCACAAATCCAATAATCACAGCGATGACGCCTACGGCCAACAAAACAATGAACGGCTCGAATACCTTGGTGATGCCGTTCTGGGAACTATAGTGGCTGAATACCTCTACCACAAATATCCCAACCGGGATGAAGGCTTCCTTACTCAGATGCGCTCAAAATGCGTAAAGCGAAAAGCACTGAACGAAGTTGGTGAAGCCATGCGCCTCGACGAGCAGATCAACCAGATGAACCACGGGCTCAGTATAAGCCGAAGTATGTTGGGTAATGCGCTGGAAGCCCTTATTGGTGCCTTGTATGTGGACTATGGTTACGATGTCACCCGTAAAATAGTGATTGCCAGAGTGCTTCGCAACCACTTTAATATTCACGAGCTGGAGCTATTTGACGACAACTATAAAAGCCAGTTGCTCGAATATTGCCAGAAAAACGGTGATGACATTGAATACAAATTGCTGGAGCGTTCCAAACGCGAAAACAGGGATCGCTTTAAGGTTGCTGTTCTCATCAACAAACAAACTTGCGGCATCGCCGAAGATTACAACAAGAAAAATGCCGAACAGCGCGCATCTGAATTTGCCCTGCGAAATCTGGGTCTTCTGCACGAAATGGTGGATGAATAAAAAACCCGAATGCCCCCTAGATTGTATAGCTATCTGAAATAAATTTCGCGCTATGCAAGGCTGGCTGAAGCAAAATGCCGTTTTCATCATTCCTCTTTTGATCATCCTTGCCATCTGGCTGTGGTACCGCAAACAACCAATCCCCGTTGGCGTAATGGCCCCCGATATTAAAGCCGTCAACTGGCAGGGTGACTCGGTGAATCTTCAGGATCTTCGCGGCAATTATGTGATGCTTCATTTCTGGGGAAGCTGGTGTGCCCCTTGCCGCAAGGATAATCCCCGAATAGCCAATATTGTCAATACTTACCGTGGCCAAACAAGCCGGGCTGGAGAAGGATTTGAAATCATATCAATTGGGTTGGAAACTGACGAAGAACGTTGGAAAAATGCCATCATAGCCGATGACCTCAACTGGCCGCATCACATTACCGACCTCAGGCGAATGCGAAGTTCAGTTGCTAATGAATATGGAGTTTCAGCTATCCCGGCAGAATTCATCATCGGGCCACGCGGTGATATTTTACTGTCCAACCCATCACTCTCCGATATCGAGCAATTGCTGTGGCGTGTATTCCGGTAAACCGATTTAAGCTCTGATTTCATATCTCCGGCAAATAATGTGGCAGTGTACTCTGAAGACGAGGAAAAGCCGTAATTTTGCCGCCGTTTTGGCTTTCAGTACTAACCCGGCTGAAGCCAAACCTGTCATTTTGACCTGTAACAGGGTATGGCAAAGTAATTGATAAGAATGGGTGATCAATACAACTTCAATGTTTAAGAAGAAAAAAAAGGCAATGAGTCATCAGGAACAAAAAGATATATCAAAAAAAAACCGGGAAAACGGTACCGAAAAAGCTGATATCAGCCCAAATCCGGAAATAAGTGACAGCACTGTGAACACCGGTGAACAGGAAGAACAAGGACAAAATCCAGCGGATATTCAGCAGTCTTACGAAGAGTTGCAGGAAAAATACATACGCCTGTATGCCGAATTTGACAACTACCGAAAAAGAACCCAGCGTGAGCAGCTCGACATTATTCGTTCTGCTTCTGCCGACCTGATGAAACAAATACTTCCTGTACTGGATGATTTTGATCGCGCCAGACAGGCAGAGCAATTCAGTGACGGAGTGAGCATGGTGTACGAAAAGTTGCAAAAAATACTGGCAGCAAAGGGATTGAGGCCTATGGATACCCATCATGCGGACTTTGATGCCGAGTTTCACGAAGCCATAACGGAGATTCCCGCTCCCGATGAAAAACTGAAGGGAAAAATTGTGGACACTATCGAAAAAGGATACTACCTGAACGACAAAATTCTGAGGTATGCCAAAGTAGTAGTCGGCAAATAGCTTTTAATTGATAACATTTTTTTGATCCGCAATCACCATGGCAAAACGCGATTACTACGAGATACTCGGTGTCGATAAATCGGCTTCCGATGAAGCTATCAAAAAGGCTTACCGAAAAGTGGCCATGAAGTATCACCCTGATAAAAATCCGGGCGATACCGCAGCCGAAGAGAAGTTCAAGGAGGCTGCCGAAGCTTACAGTGTGCTGAGTGATCCCGATAAAAAAGCCCGCTATGACCGCATGGGACATGCGGCTTTTGAAGCTTACGGTCAACAGGCCAGCGGCCAGGGATACCGCTATCAGAATGTTGAAGACATTTTTGAACAGTTTGGTGATATTTTCGGCAGAGGCGGCTCCCCTTTCGAGTCATTTTTTGGTGGGGGGCAGCAGCGCAGAGCTCAGGGACAACGGGGAAACAATCTCCGCATAAAAGTTAAGCTCACCCTGGAAGAAATAGCCAAAGGAGTAACAAAAAAGATCAAGGTCAATAAAAAGATAACCTGCAAAACCTGCAGCGGCAGCGGTGCAGAAAATTCTTCTTCAGTAAACACTTGTAACACCTGTCATGGCTCAGGATACGTGAGGCAAATCAGAAGCACCTTTCTTGGACAGATGCAAACCACTACCACATGCCCCGCATGTAACGGAAGTGGTCAGCAAATAACCAGCAAGTGCAAATCATGCAACGGTCTGGGCGCAAATCAGGGCGAAGAAGTGTTGGAAATCAAGGTGCCGGCTGGCGTGGCCGACGGTATGCAACTTTCGCTGATGGGCAAAGGCAATGCCGGATTGCAGGGTGGTCCTCCGGGTGACTTGCTCATCCAGATTGAGGAAGAAACCCATGAACATTTTAACCGTGACGGCAACAACCTGATTTACGACCTGTATCTCAATTTTGCCGATGCAGCACTGGGAGCTTCACTTGAAATCCCAACACTGGAAGGAATGGCGAGAATCTCAGTTCCTGCCGGAACCCAAAGCGGAAAAATATTCCGCCTTCGCGATAAGGGTTTGCCCGAGCTCCAAAGCAATCGCATGGGTGACTTGCTGGTACATGTCAATATCTGGACGCCAAAATCATTGAGCTCCGAAGAAAAGGCCATACTCCAGAAACTGAAGGAATCACCTAACTTTAAGCCATCGCCTCAGCAGTCAGAAAAAGGATTTTTTCACCGGATGCGCGAATACTTCAGCGGAAACTAATTTGTTTTGAATTTTCTTTATTGGTCGATTATTCCTGTCTCTGTAATCTTGCTTCTGCTCTCAGCCTGCAGCAAGCCTCCTTACTTTGAGAATGAACATCACTTCGACGGGAGCTGGTCAATGGGAGATACAGTAACTTACCGGTTCGGAATTTCAGATACTGCTACAGTTTTTGATGTGGATTTGCATGTTCACTTTGATCATGAGATTTATCCATATCAGAATCTCTATGTCAAAACCATTACGACTTTTCCCGACGGTGAAGCGTACGAACAATTGCTCTCACTGAACCTTTTTACCCGGATAGGATATGTTGAAGGACCCTGTAAAGGCAGTGAGTGCATTGTGGAAATTCCGTTGCAGCAACAGGTCTTCTTTCCTCATGCAGGACAATACATTCTGCAAATTATGCCATGGATGCGAATTGATGAGATCTCCGGCATACACAGCCTTGTGCTCAGACTGACCCAACTGGACATGGAGCGAAGCCACGCAGAAGGGGCTGATCAGGGCTAGCTAGGGATTGCTGAAAACATATTGAATCAAGTTGGCCCCCATTCTTAGTGCCTTTTCGCGGATTTCCGGCGGGTTGCCATGCACTTCGGGGTCTTCCCAGCCATTGCCCAGATCCGATTCATACGAATAAAAACTCACCAGCCTGCCTTCCCATATCAATCCAAATCCCTGAGGTGGTAATCCGTCATGTTCGTGTATCTTCGGCAATCCACCGGGAAAACTGAATTTCTGATGATAAATCGGGTGATCAAAGGGCAATTCAACAAACTCCAGCTCCGGAAAAACTTTCTTCATGGCCGGCCGTACAAATGGATCCATGCCATAATTATCGTCGATATGCAAAAATCCGCCGCCAATCAGATACTGCCTGAGAGTGCGTGCTTCAATGTCATTGAACACCACGTTGCCATGTCCGGTCATGTAAATAAACGGATAGTTGAATATTTCAAAACTGCCGGGTTCAACGGTGGCATATTCCGGATCAAAAGCCGTCTGTAGATGCTGGTTGCAAAATTCTGCCAGATTAGGCAATGCCGTCGGGTTGGAATACCAGTCACCACCACCGCCATACTTGAGCAAAGCCAGTCTCAATACCGGCCTCTCTGCGTTTTCTTCTACCACAATGGCTCTCGAAAACGCTGCACTGCAAATCGCAATCAGCAGCAAACCGGCTGCCGTCATCAAAAAATGCTTCATGGATACTTATTTCATGTTGAGCTGATCCAGTCTCCGCTTGAGCTGTATGGAATGAACGGCAAGAATGCCGGCGGTTTCTACCCGCAACCGTACAGGACCCAAACTTACCGGAACAAATCCGAAATGCGATGTCAACTCCAGCTCTTCAGCTGAAAAATCACCCTCGGGACCAATCATTACGATAACGTCATGCCCCGGTGTATGTTTCATGAAAAGCTCAACTTCGGGTTTAGCCAGAGTGCTTGCAATAAATCGCTCTCCCTTTGAATCTTTTACCGATTCCGCAAATTCCACCAAATCCGTCAGCGGATTTAGTTCAGGCATGAATACTTGCAGTGATTGCTTCATGGCTGTCTCTACCACCTTTTCCAAACGGTCTGCACGCAATGTCCTCCGCTCTGAATGCTTGCATATCAAAGGTGTTATGGCACTGATACCCGCTTCCGTGGCTTTCTCCAAAAACCATTCAAACCGCGCAATATTCTTGGTAGGTGCAATGGCCAGGTGAAGGGAAGGCTGGGGTTCATGTGCGGTGCGCTCAGCAATGTTCACATGAACCTCATCACGGCCGGCACTCACTATGATGCCTTTCATCATCAGGCCCTGCCCGTCAGTACAGGCCACGGTATCGCCTACTTTCAAGCGCATTACCTTTGTGCAGTGCCGTGCTTCAGCATCCCTGATCACGGCAGTTCCCTCATCACTCAGTGATGCTATAAACAATTGCATACCTTGTTTTTTAACCCGACACAAATATACTCCCCCAATTTAAACTTCAGGTAGCCCGCTCAAAGATGCACTGAAATGAACTGTCCAGGTTAATCCTGTTTTACCAGGATTCCCGGGCCTCTAAACCGGCAGGCGTTGGTAGTTTCCACAATACATGCCCTGATACGGCATACTTAACAAGCGCAATCAAACTCGCGTCGCAAATCTATTACCGTTACCAGCCTGGCTTCATCCGTACATTCGGCAATCACCATTCGGATCAGGCGGTTGCCTTCTGCATAGCCCTGGTATGCCCGGGATGGACAAGGACTGTCATCGGGTCTTGATCGTGCCACATCTTCTCTGGCAGTGTTCAGCAAACCGGCCACGTCTGCCCTAGAAATATACCGGCATTCCATCCTGCAGCGGCCATGCTGAGTAATGCGCAAAGGTTTACCGCGATACTCCAGCGTTATGGACTCATCATCAATATCCCCGACAGGTGGCGGTAGTTCCGGTATTCCCGGCCGCAGCCAGTAAAACAGCAAAGTGAGTAGCAGTACCAAGGCAAGCAATGCCAGCCGGAACATTCCCGATGCCTTATACCTTCTTTGAAACTTTGTCATACTCTTTTGTTGTTTGATCACTAATTTTGAGCTTACATGCAAACCACAACTCTCCAACGCCCGGCTTCAAAACAATTTAAACGCAGTGTTGCCGCACTGGCCGTGGCTGTTTTACTTATTACTGCCCTGGCAGCCACCATGGGCTGGTGGGCAGTACTCATGGTCTCCATTTCAGCCTGCATAGGCTGGGGCACTAATTTTATTGCCGTAAAGATGCTGTTTCATCCTAAAACAGAAAAGAAATTTGGCCTGTTAAGCATCCAGGGTATCTTTCCCAGACGTCAGCATCTGATCGCCGAAAATGTTGCCCGCATCGTTGCCGAAGAACTCATCGCTACGGAGGAAGTCAAAATGCTGGCCTTGCAACCACACCACCTGGATGTGATTCGCCGTCAGGTTAACGCTCGGGTTTCAGGCTTTCTTGAACATACCATGCCGCAGCATTTCCCCTTGCTAAGCATGGTGCTCAGTAAGCGTATGAAGGAAAGCATGAAAACTACCCTGCTATTGGAAGTGGATGAAAAACTGCCCGGCATGGTCAGCAGTTTTATGGATTATTTTGAAGGACAGGTTGACATGGAATCCATGATTCGCACTAAATTTGCAGCCCTGTCGTCAGATGAGCTCGAATCCGTGATGTACGATATGCTCAGAGAAGAGTTTCGATTTATCGAATGGGTCGGGCTCACCATCGGGCTGTTGATTGGGCTTGTTCAGGTTCTGATCACCTGGCATTTTGTATTACCAAACTAACTTTGAAGATAATGAGAATTATAATTTTATTGGCCTTGCTCTGGACTTTTTCTGCCTGTGAACAGAGTGACTCCCAACAAGAAAATGACTTGCAAGACGAAGCTCAGAATGACGAACTCCTCAGTCAAGTTCTGGCTCTTGACCGGGAAACCATGGAAATTCACGATGAAGTGATGCCTTATACGGATGACATGGAGCTGGTACAGCGCCAGTTACAAAGTATTTACGACCGGGCAGAAGGAACGGATCGTTTTGACCCCGCCATGGAAAACCGCATTCTGGAGGCCATTGCCGAGCTGGATGAAGCCTATTTTGCCATGATGGACTGGATGCAGGAGTACAAAATTTACCATCTGCAAAAGGATCGTCCTTCTGAAGAACTGTTGGAGTATTATACCACCGAGCGGGAAAAAATTACCGAGATCGGCAGAAAAATGAAAAACAGCCTGCTAAGGGGGCAAAATCTCTTACAGGAACTAGGTAAAAAGTAAATGCTTTTATGACACTTTCCCATCTTGTTGCAGCTTGTTTTGGTTTTTTTATAACTCTTTGTTGCGCAGTTTCCTGCGCTGAAGTTGAAGAAGAACCTGTTGTGCTGCTCAACCGCAGCAGTTCCGTGATGAATGCAGAAGGCCCCTTGCCCATCCTGGGAGAAAGAACCATTTCCCCCGCTGAATCCGGAACAGGGTACGATACGGTATATCATACCATTCCACCTTTCAGCTTTGTGGATCAGGACAGCCAGATCATTACCGAAGCTTCCGTGGACGGGAAACTGTATGTGGTTGATTTCTTCTTCACCAGTTGCCCTACTATTTGCCCGGTAATGAAAAAGAACATGATAGTGTTTTATGAAGCCTTTAAAGATGACGACCGCATTCTGATCCTCAGCCACTCCATTGATACGCGTAATGATTCCGTCCCTGTACTCAGAAGATATGCCAGCCTAATGGATGTTAACACAGACCGGTGGAAGTTTCTGACCGGCAACAGAGATCATATTTATGACCTGGCCCGTGAGTACCTGGTATCTGCTCACGAGGATCCCAAAGCCCCCGGAGGATATACCCATAGCGGCAATTTTATGCTGATCGATTCACAGCGCCGCATCAGAGGCTATTACGATGGAACCAGGGAAGAACATGTCGGCATTCTTATCCGCGATATGAAGCGCTTATTGGATGAAACCTTTGGTTTAGCACCAAGGTAGACTCGTTTTTTAATCTTTGGTTGTGCCGCAAAAAACTTGTACTTTTGCACCACTTTTTGTGAATACTTTTAATTTCCCGATATATGGCAAGAGTTTTAGCACTGCGTGACGCCCTTCGCGAAGCAATGGAAGAGGAAATGCGCAGAGATGATTCTGTATTTCTGATGGGTGAAGAAGTTGCTGAATACAATGGAGCATATAAGGTCAGTAAAGGAATGCTGGAAGAATTTGGCTCTCAACGCGTAATTGACACACCCATTGCTGAACTGGGATTTGCCGGCATTGGTGTAGGTGCTGCTCTCAATGGCCTCAAACCCATTGTTGAATTCATGACATGGAATTTTGCCGTTCTGGCATTTGACCAGATTGTAAACGGTGCCGCTAAATACTATCACATGTCAGCCGGTAAGTTCAACTGCCCGGTGGTTTTCAGAGGCCCCAGCGGATGTGCAGGTCAGCTCGGACAGCAACATTCCCAATCATTTGAAAGCTGGATGGCCAATGTGCCCGGTCTCAAAGTCATTTCCTGTACCGAACCCGCTGACGCCAAAGGCCTGCTTAAGTCAGCCATCCGCGATCAGGACCCGGTTTGTTTCATGGAATCTGAAATCGGTTATGCCTATACCGGTGAAGTGCCTGACGGCGAATACCTGGTTCCTATTGGCAAGGCTATTGTGCGCCGTAAAGGCACTGATGTTACTCTGGTGTCCTATAACAAAATGATCCGTGTAGCATTGGAAGCTGCAGAATATCTGGAAAAGGAAGGCTATAATGCCGAAGTGATAGATCTTCGCACCATTAGGCCGCTCGATAGAGCTGCAATTCTGGAAAGCGTTAAGAAAACCAATCGCCTTGTGGTTGTAGATGAAGCCTGGCCATTCAGCGGTGTTTCAGCCGAAATAGCCTACGAAGTGCAACGCTTCGGTTTCGACTACCTGGATGCTCCGGTAATCCGCGTAAACTCCGCAGACTCCTCCTGCGGATATGCCTCAACTATGGTAGAAGAATTTTTACCTTCCCCTGAAAAAGTAGTTAAAGCAGCCATGCAGGTGCTTTATGCTTAATTTTGAAATCCACTAAACACAACATAATGAAGTATTTATTTCCGGCTACTATATTAGTCATTTTTATGATTTGGTCAGCCTGCGGTCCTGACGGACCGGATACCCCCGTGGTAACATTACAAACCGGCGATGATTCTCTGGCTTATGCCATCGGTGTTTTGAACGGTCAGAATATCAAGTCAGACCTTTTTTCATCCGTTGATGGTGAAGAGTTTAAGCAGGGTATTCGGGATGGCCTGGACGATGGAAACCTCAAGTACAGCGAAGAAGAGATTAACACCATTATTCAGGATTTTCTGTCCGAGCGTCGTCAGTCCGGTGTCAGCTACTCAGACGAAAAGATAAACAGGCTTTCTTATGCTTTTGGCGTTAGTATGTCTGCAAATCTTGAGCAGATGGGAATTACCCAGGTTGACAAAGACATTATGGTAGCCGGCATGAACGATATCATGTCAGATGGCCAAAAAGCCATGAGTTTTGAAGATGCTCAGGTTTTTTTCAATACTCAGATGATGGTTGTGTCTGAACGCCGCCTGGCCGAGAACAGAGAAAAAGGACGTGCATTTCTGGAAGAAAATGCTGCCCGTCCGGAAGTAACTACTACCACAAGCGGTCTCCAATACGAGATCGTTGAAGTAGGTACCGGCCCTAAGCCCGACGCCAACAGCAAAGTAAGGGTGCACTATCATGGCACCCTGATTGACGGCACCGTTTTTGACAGCTCTGTTAAACGGGGTCAACCTGCCGAATTTCCGGTTGGAGGCGTTATTCAGGGTTGGGTTGAAGCACTGCAGCTCATGCCTGAAGGCTCAAAATGGATCCTCTACATTCCTGCCGATCTGGCTTACGGTGAGCGTGGTTCAGGGCCTGTTATCGGCCCAGGGGCAACCCTGATCTTCGAAGTTGAGCTGCTCGAAATACTCTGATCTTAATTACATTTTCAGTCACCGGTGTAATGCCGGATACCAATTTTTCATTATGCGATATTTTTCAATCTTCATGCTTGCCATATTTCTTCAGGGAATGCAGGTACTGCATGCTCAAAACTCAGCTACAATGGTAAGCTTAGATTCTTTCTCTTTTGCCCTGGGAGTACTCAACGGGCATAACCTCACTTCTGAACCCATAGATTCCTTAAATATCAGCTTTCTGGCCGACGGCATCCATGATATGATCCATGGACACGGTTTGCGCTTTGATGATGAAGTTCGTCAGGAAGCTATCGACTACATGGTTTCACAGCGTGAAGCAGAAAGCTACAATTACACTGCTGACCAGCTCAGCATCATCAGTTATACCATCGGTAATGCCATTGGCGGCCACCTGCGCAATATCGGCCTTACTGATGTCAATTTTGAAGTAATGGCCGGCTCTATCAATGACGTAGTGTCAGGCAAAGATGTTAACATGAACGAAGAACAAGCCATGGCTGTAGTGAATGGTTACATGCAAGGCCAAATGGAAACTGCCATGAAGGATAACCTGGCAGCAGGCGAAGCTTTTCTTGCAGAAAACGGACGTCGTTCAGAAGTCACTACCCTTCCAAGTGGCCTGCAATATGAAATCATAAAACCCGGTGACGGGCCTAAACCTTCTGCAACGGACAAAGTACGCGTGCACTATGAAGGCACACTAATAGACGGTACCGTGTTTGACAGCTCTATCCGTCGCGGCGAACCCATTACATTTGGTCTGGACCAGGTAATACCGGGCTGGACTGAAGGACTTCAGCAAATGCAGGTTGGGGCTACTTACAAACTGTATATCCCTGCCAATCTGGCCTACGGAGCTCAGGGTGCAGGTCAACTTATCGGACCAGGTACTGCCTTGATTTTTACCGTAGAACTGTTGGGTATCGAGTAATCAATCTGAAACAAAACATTTCAGGCTATGCCACTGACCCTGATCAAGAACGCAACCGTCATTAACGAAGGGTCTAAAACACTGGCCGATGTACTCATCCGGGGCGACCGTATTGAAAAGATCGGCTCAGGCTTATCACATCCCGAAGCATCCGAGATAGATGCTTCGGGATGCTTGCTATTTCCGGGTGTTATAGATGATCAGGTCCACTTCCGGGAACCCGGAATGACCCATAAAGCAGACATAACTTCAGAAAGTATTGCAGCCGTTGCCGGCGGGGTTACCTCCTTCATGGAAATGCCCAATACCAATCCGCCTGCAGTTACTCATCAACTGCTCGAAGAAAAGTACGCCAGAGCAAAAGCCGTTTCACCGGCCAACTATTCCTTTTATCTGGGGGCTGACAATAATAACCTCGAAGTAGTTTTGCGCACTGACCCTGCAAAGGTTTGCGGTATCAAAGTGTTTATGGGCAGTTCTACCGGAAATATGCTGGTAGACAACCTCGATACCCTGGAACAGCTTTTCTCAAAGTGCAGTATGCTGATAGCCACGCATTGCGAATCAGAATCCATCATACAACAAAACACACAGAATGCGGTACGGCAATACGGTGATCACATTCCGGCTTCTGAGCATCCGGTGATCCGTTCGGTAGAAGCCTGCTACGAATCATCTTCTACTGCAGTGGCCCTGGCCAGAAAGTACGGTACCCGGCTACATGTCCTCCATATTTCCACGGCTGAAGAAATTGAGCTGTTTGACAAGGATATACCTCTGCATGAAAAACGTATCACTGCAGAAGTCTGCGTCCATCATCTGACATTCGATGCCGGCGAATATGGAATGCTTGAACATAAAATCAAATGCAATCCGGCCATCAAGGAACAACGCCACAGAGAGGCTCTCTGGAAAGCCCTCATCGCCGGCCGGCTGGATGTAGTTGCCACTGACCATGCCCCCCACACTGCCCGCGAAAAAAAACAAAACTACATACTTGCTCCCAGCGGCCTTCCTTTGATTCAGCACAGTTTACCCCTGATGTTACAACACTGGCATGCCGGTAAAATAACACCCGAACTGATTGCTGAAAAAATGTGTCACAACCCGGCAATTTTGTTCAATATTCCCGATCGGGGATTTATTCGGGAAGGGTATAAAGCTGATCTTGTGCTGGTGAACCCCTTTCTGCGATGGCAGGTGAAACCGGGAAACATTCTTTACAAATGTGCCTGGTCGCCTCTTGAAGGAAGAATGTTTAAAGGGGGCGTCCTTAAAACCTGGGTCAATGGCCAACTCGTGTGGGACGATGGCCGGTTTACCGGAGAAATTGCCGGTGAAAGACTTGCCTTTAGCAGGCCTGAATAGCGGTTTGTATTCAGCCCGGATTCATTTCAATAGCCATTGAAAACTTTCCGCCATCCTTTTCTGATGAAAAGTTTCCTGACAATGTCTGGTGTTAAGTATGACCATTGCCCCGGAGCAGACCTGTAATTCGATGAAAAATAGTTACCCATATTGCCCGTTGCTGATAAATATGCAACGAAACAGTAAGTGGAAACAAAGGTTTAAAACAACCAACACGGCAGGGAAAACCAGGCTATTCATGCCTGCTGAAGCCTATTGTGCGGCGTTCAAATAGCTGTGCGGCTTCCTGCGGGTCACATGCTTCAATGTCGGCCTTAGTGATGGTGAACTTTTGTCCATTAGTTTGAACTGACTTTATTTCCTGTCTTGACAACCGGAGATGTGCTTTTTTGACCATGTCATCGGCTAAATTTCTAACCATGCGGGCATTGCCAAAGTGTTCATTGCGTGTGCGATAAAGGCCGTCCAGCATTTCATACAGGTACTGTGCCGCATCCGCCTGAAGTGTGGCATTTTGCCGGTTCAGCATGTTAAGTGCAATGGTGTAAAGCTCATCCGAAGAATAGTCCGGAAAAACCAAGGACTTGTCAAATCTGGAGCGAAAACCTGGGTTCGACTGAAGAAACTGATCCATATCGGAGGGGTATCCGGCTGCAAACACAAAGAATTTTCCTCGGTCGTCATCCATGCGTTTCAGTAATGTCTGCACAGCTTCAGCGCCAAAGTCGCCATGAGCCTGATGCCCTCCGCGGGCAAGCGCATAGGCTTCATCAATAAACAACACGCCGCCCATGGCTTCTTCAATCTTCTCTGCAGTTTTGATGGCAGTTTGTCCAACAAAGCCCGCTACCAGCCCCTGACGATCCGTTTCAACTATATGTCCCCGTTCAAGCATGCCCAGCGCTTTATAGATCTTTGCCAGTATCCGGGCTACTGTAGTTTTGCCGGTACCGGGATTACCCGCTAAAACAGTGTGAAGGCAAAAACGCTGCTGGACATCCATATTGGCTTCGCGGTAAAACCTGACAAGATCGACGGTCTCGCGAATGCTTTGTTTAATGCTGTACATCCCCGTCAAGCTGTCCAACTCTTCAAGTGCCTCCGCGAGTAATGCTGAATCGGTTGGAATCAGGGGCAAAGGTTTCTGAGCCCGCCAGATGATCCTGTTGACATCACTGACCGTAATGGTTTCAAGCTGGCTGCGGGTAAGGGCTTCCGGTTTATCATTAGCCATAACCCGAAGACCCAGGTTGAGTTTGGCCTGATCGATCAGATCATGCACAAAGCGGGCATTGCCAAATGAGCGATCGCGGGTGCGGTACGCTTCGGTTATGATGGCTGCAAGGGCATCCTTAGCTTGTTGATCAGGCTTCACCTGTTTGAGCTTGCATGCATAATCTGCAATTTGGATCATCTCCTGAGGCAGATAATCGTCAAAATCATAAAACAGCTTAAATCGAGACCTCAGGCCGGGATTGGATTTCAGAAAATAGTCCATCTCACGCGGGTAACCCGCAGTGATCACTACTAAATCGCCAGGTCCGTTAGACATCTCACGGATGAGAATTTCAATCACCTCAC
Source organism: Saprospiraceae bacterium (assembly GCA_050485785.1). Lineage (GTDB taxonomy): Bacteria > Bacteroidota > Bacteroidia > Chitinophagales > Saprospiraceae > JBJHCA01. Next base: position 39,617 of record JBJHCA010000005.1, read on the forward strand.
GGCCAAAGTCTTTGCTGTCGTCATGCGACCGTGCCAGGGAGTAGGCTTCATCCACAAACAAAACACCTCCTCTTGCCTTATCGATGGCATCTTTAACCTTGGGAGCAGTCTGGCCGATATACTCGCCAATCAGGTCGATCCGGTCCACCTCGTGAACATGCCCTTTGGAAAGAATGCCCATCTGATGATAAAGCCTGCCCAGCATACCGGCCACAGTTGTTTTTCCCGTACCGGGATTGCCAATAAAAACGGAATGCACAACAGGCAATTCCTGCTCTGGAAACCCCTTCTCCTTCCTCAGTCTTAAGAAATGAATGTAATGGGCATGCTCTCTGATCTTTTGCTTTATGGTTTTAAGCCCGATCAGGCAGTCGAGTTCAAGCATTACTTTCTCAAAAGTGTCCTGCACCTGAGGTGTATCTCCATAAGGTTTTACTTCGTGCTGAGCAGGCATCAGCATGCCCGGGTTGCCGCTTTCAAAACTGTCCGCAATCTCGAACGGAATTACCGCCAGCAATCGATCCATAAATACCAACTCAGCCGTATAGCGGTCTTTGCGCCACGAGCCCTTCATGTCACTGCCCCATCCTGCCGACAACTCAAATTCACTGCGGTCTTTTTCAACGGTACTCAGCCTCACTACCTGTCCTTTTAACTCACGGGCGTCATTGTAAAATTTGACAAAGAGTTCACATTGCCACTCGTATTCCGGCATCCTGTTTTCAAACTGCATTTCCATGTAGACGTAACGCGTTTCTCCAGCATCGAAAATCCGGCAATACTTCCGTTTCTCAGCAGGTACATCGTCATAACTGCCTTCATACAGCCTAATGGCTTTCACCTTGAGTAAGGGGCTGCTTTCCGAAGCAGCAGTAACATAGTCTTCAACAAAAAAATACTTGCCGGCAATTTTCTTATTGTCGGCATATACTTCCCAGCAGTAAGTTCCTTTTTTCCAAAATGAACCCTTGCGTTTGTTTCCCCATCCTTCGCGGATATAAACCACGGGATCAAAACGACTGATAAATCGCTTGATGGGAATTACGCTGAGAAGCTTTCGGTTCTTTCTAAGGGAATAACACCGAAGTTCCAGATTGATTTCCCAGTCGTGCTGATCAAATTGCTTATTGAAAAAGGAAAACTCCGCATAGATATAGGTGCACTCGTCACGGCTAAACACCTGGCGGTACTTTTTCTTGTTCTCGGCCAGCCATTCAGTGGATGCATATACCTTAAGCTCCCTGAACTTATAATAACTATTGACGGATTGCAGCATAGGCAAGGGATTTCAAATGACCTTGCACCTCCAAATGGGCAGTAACCGAGCAGAATATCCTCTGCATCAGCAATCTGAACCAACTGATGACCGGCGGAGACAACAGGGCCTGAATTTGGATAAAGTTAGCTATTATGTATAAAGTGCCAAGTAAGGCTCAAAAAAAAATCACGGTATTGCTTGTTTTTTCATCAATTTTGCGGCCTCTTTAAAAAGAACTTATGGATAGTGTCCGGAAACTTCAGCAAAAAGCCAGTAGCAGAATGGCTGAGCGAGCCGGCCTCCGCAAGAAAACGCGGAAACTGAAAGACGGTACGCTCGATACCCTTTTTGAAGATGCTCACCGGCAGGCTGAATCCGAAGTCAATTGCTTGGATTGCGCCCAATGCTGTAAAACCATTTCACCCCGCTTCGAAAACAGAGACATCGAAAGGCTTGCATCCCATTTCAAAATGAAGCCGGGTACCTTTGTCAGCAATTACCTGAAACTAGATGATGACGGTGATTATGTATTGCAACAATCGCCCTGCCCTTTCCTGATGCCTGATAATGCCTGTATGGTATACGATCACAGACCCAAAGCCTGCAGACAATATCCGCATACCAATCACAAACCGATCCGCAAAGTGATGAACCTAACCCTTAAAAATGCTGAAATCTGCCCTATTGTAGACAAAGTGCTTGACAGGGTTGCCGCTCAGTTACTCCGCAGTGCTCAGTGAAAACTGTACATTATCGGGATTGATGATGGGTTGCAGTTTGAGCTTGCGCAACAACTGTATCACGGCCAATACATCCTTTTCACAATATCTGGCAATACGCCCCAAATCGGCATCGTGGTAATATACTCCCGCAACCTGAGAACCGTCAATATCGTCTTTGGGCGTGGGAATATCAAACAAGGCCGTCAACAGCGAAAGTGATGTGAAGTTTTTTCGGTCACCAAATTTCCACAGGTCCATGGTGTCAATTAAATGCTCTGTTTCCCAGGGCTTTTTACCCTGTATCTGGATAATGTCGGGGATCTCAATTCCATTGACCAGCATGCGGCGGCATAAATAGGGAACGTCGAACTCCTTAATATTGTGACCGCAGAGCATGTGACGCCCCGGTTCATTATATCGCTCCTGCAAAAGCCGGCCAAAATCCTGCAACAGCAGTTCTTCATCATCCCCGTACCATGAATTGATCTTCACACTGTACTCCTGATCACCGTTGCGCCGGAAAAGAACACCGGCCGAAATGCACACTATTTTTCCGTATTCAGAATAAATACCACTCCTGTCAAAATAGAGGGCAGCCACTTCATCATCCGAAAGTTCATCAGAAGGTTTGCCGGCAATGTAGGTGGCCTTACGACGGAATTCCTTTTGCATCCTCTCACTGAGTTGGCTGTATTGAGCTGTGGCCGGTACCGTTTCAATATCAAAAAACAAAATAGATGTCCAGTTCATAGTATTCAGGTTTGTTCTAACATTGATGCAATAATAGGTGAAATTACCTATTGCATGCAATAAAAAAAAATATTTGACAACATTTCAACGGTCATTTGGAAGCGGATAAATACTGCTGAGGCAATACAAATTAGGGCATTGGTAAATAATCTGCAATAAAATTATAATTTTGCACCATTACAGGTAGTTGGAATGGCATTGGTGCATTGATTTTTAAACTACTGAAATCCAACTTCTATGGCCGAGAAAGTTCAATATGTTCGTAACAGGTTCTTGTTGATAGCACTTGTGTTGGTTGGCCTCCTGCTTTTAATTAATGCCTATCTCATTGTCGATCGCGTACAACGGATCAATCAGGTTGACAAACTCGAAATGGATCTGGCCTATGCTGATTCACTCACTAGTATGCTCAATCAGGAGTACAACGAAGCCTTGCTAAACCTGGAGCGAATGAAAGGTGAAAATGACTCCCTCAACTTTGAGATCGAGAAAAAACAGGAGGAACTCAGGGCTCAGCGCGATCAGATAGAACAACTCATTCTCAGCGGAAACCGAACCCGCTCGGAACTGGACAGAGTTAAAAAACTGATCGGTGAACTCATGGCCCAACGCGACCAGTACTACGATGAAATATCTGAACTGAGGGCTTCTCTTGTTGAATACCAGGAAAGAACCAAAGTGACGGAAGCCGAGAAAGAAGTATTGCTCAAAAATATTGAGGAAGAACGCAGTTATGCCCGGCAACTTCAGGAAGAGAAAACAGAAATTGAGCAGGAACGCCGCCTCATTGAACGCGAAGCAGCAAGGCTTTCCGAAAAAGTAAACCGGGCTTCAGTGCTCGATATCAGCAATATTGAGATCACACCACTCCGCATCCGGCGAAACGGCACCACAAGCCCCACGGCTTTTGCCCGCCGTACTGAAAAGCTGGAAGTCTGCTTCAGAATACTCGAAAATGTAATTGCCGCTACCGGCACTGAACATGTTTATCTGAGGGTTATTTCACCGCTGGGTGAAACCATGGCCGTTGAAGCGCTGGGCTCAGGAGTGCTGGTCACTGCAGAAAACAATGATGAAGTGCGCTATTCCGTTGCCGAAACCCTGATATACAGAAACATGGAACAGGATCTGTGCATGTACTGGCAGCCAGAACATCCTTTCCAGCAAGGAATTTATACTATCGAAGTGTACAATAAAGGATACCGGGTGGGCAATGCCTCATTCAAACTGCGTTAACCCCTAATCCGTAAATTGCCAGTTGATCCCGAAGCGAAATGAAAAATCCCGCAACGGATAAGTGGCAATCTGGTATGCTGCCGGCTCAATAAAGAAATCAAGCACGTTCTCAAACTTCGCAAAAGCGGTAAAACGCTCCACTTTAAAGCTGAAGTAAAAGTCAAGCCAGGGATAGGTTTCCACTACCTGAGTACCCGGAAAAAACGATCCGGTAACCGGCATGTACAGGGGCGATTCCCAGCTGTCGGATAAGCGCAAATCAAATCCAGTTCTGGCCAGCATGGCCCGGTTGAATATCATACCTTCCAAAGCTATACCGTGTAAACTGTACCACAACGGCAAAGGGTACACTCCATCCACTCCATACTGAAAACTTAAACGGTGATCGGTGTGCAATGGCCCCAGCGAATGGCTGAATATCACACTTGCCCTGGGAATGGTGATCAGCGTTGTTTGAACGGGTAAGCCATCAAAACCGCTGTGAATGAAGTTGAAAGCCTGAAAGAACCCGACTTCGGCAGCCAGTCCGGCATTGAGCCAATGCACACCACCGCTTACATCGTACCCGGTTACAGAACTCCAGTCACTTCGGTAAAGCTCTTCAAATGAGATGATCAATTGCCGGTCCGTCAGCGAAGGCAAATACCTCATGGCTTGCGCACTTCCATACAAATGCAGCGATTTGAACAACATCCAGCGTACACGGGTATTGACGGCCCATGTAAACTCGCCACCGGTTAATCCGGCTTCGGCTGACCAGTTCCATTGGAGCAGACTGTCAGCATGTATCGTGGCATTTCCCAGTACGTCAACACTTTGAAAATGCTCCCGCTGTATATCACCGTCCACTATATGCCATCGATGGCGCAAGCGCAGATTGCCTGTAAACAAGCCCACAGAACCCATGGCCCCTGCCGAGTTTTCCACGATGCGGTGGTGCAAAAAATGCCGGATTCCCACCGGATTGACGGCAAAAACGCCGTAAAAACTCCCATCATCCGGCGGCACATTGTCGTAATAGTGAAATCGTTGATTGTGAAACACCTGCTCAGCAATCCAGGTAACTCCGGGCAGGTTTTCAGCCGACAGGAAATGCCTGACTCCATGCTGCCCGTAACCGGCCATGGTTCGGCCTTCGGTAAGATTCACCGGCACGGTTCGCCTGCGCTCCGCACCGGGCAAAAACAACACCGAATCGGCGGGTATGCCGCCGTTGTTCTGCGTTTTAATATCGTTGCTAATGGAAAAAAAACTCAGGTAATAACGATCTGAAAACTGTTTAAATCCGGCCAGACTAAGCTGGGTATGCCGGTTTTTCTGAAAACTGTACAGCCCCTCGTGATTGATGCGGCGGTAGTTGATGTTGAGATTAAAATGGCGGCTGAAAGTATGGGCGTAATTCGCCTCCAGCATGATCTCCGCATTGTTGGTTCCCTGCACAAATGACACCCCTGTAAGGTGTTCTTCCGTATTGATAATCATGCGGTTGTGTCTGTCCATCAGCAGGTACCGATACACCTCAGGTCCCGGACGCAAACCCGGTTCACGGGGCAAAAGCGGGATCAGTTCATACATGGGGTCTCCGAGGTTTCCTGTTCCAACGCGGTCAATTCTTCCTTCATGGTAGACGGGATCAAACCGGTGAATGCCCCACAAAGAGCCATGAAAAAAAAATCGCCCACTCAGCCCTGAACCCTCCATGTGATCATGCTCAAAACTCAAGGGTAGAATACTGTCAAGCTGTCGGGTGATCTGTCGTGCAGCTTCAGGAATCGTATCATTGTGGATATTCTCCGGAATAGTGTCATTTTGATGATGGATGTCTTTTTGTTGAGGCAGCAATGCTGCCCCGGTAGCCGGGTTCGTTACCGTGTCGGAAGCCGCCTGCCCAAAAACCGCACCCCCGGCGTAAATCAGCATACAAAGCCATACTGAACTTACCATCAGGCGGCGTACCTGATTCTGTAACTGTAACGCATCCCCGGTCAATGACATGATTCAGAACAATGTTGGATTACCCGTTTGCGGCACCTTGCCCAAATGAGCCCAGGCTCTGGTTGTAGCCAACCTTCCACGGGTAGTGCGTTGTATGTAGCCCTCCATGATCAGGAAAGGCTCATGAACCTCCTCTATTGTGCCTGCATCCTCTCCCACTGCCGTGGCAATAGTGGTTATGCCAACAGGGCCGCCTTGAAATTTCTCAATAATGGCTTCCAGTATGCGGTTGTCCATTTCGTCCAGACCTTTTTCATCTACGTTGAGTGCTTCCAGTCCGTACCGGGCTATGGCCTGGTCAATGGTGCCTGTTCCTTTGATCTGAGCAAAATCGCGCATGCGCCGCAACAGTGAATTGGCAATTCGTGGTGTACCCCGGCTTCGGCGGGCAATTTCCTGCGCACCCTCAGGCGTAATGGGTACTCTCAATATGGATGCCGACCGGTTGATTATCCGAACCAGCGTGTCCGAATCGTAATAATCCAGGTGACAGTTGATGCCAAAACGGGCACGCATGGGCGGTGTCAGCAAACCCATCCTGGTGGTGGCGCCAATCAGCGTAAACGGGTTGAGCTTAAGCTGCACGGAACGGGCATTGGGCCCGCTGTCTATCATGATGTCGATGCGGTAATCCTCCATGGCCGAGTACAGGTACTCCTCCACCACGTGATTGAGCCGGTGTATCTCGTCGATAAATAATACGTCACCTTCCTGCAGCCCGGTAAGTATCCCGGCCAAATCGCCGGGCTTTTCTATCACCGGACCGGAAGAGAGCTTTAACCCGGCCCCCAGCTCATTGGCTATAATATGGCTTAGGGTGGTTTTGCCCAAACCGGGTGGCCCGTGAAGCAATACGTGATCGAGTGCTTCCCCCCGCCTTACGGCAGCTTGTATGAAAATCCTGAGATTATCCACAATTTTGGGTTGACCCGAAAAATCATCGAGCTCAACCGGTCGCAACGCCTTTTCAATGGCCAGTTCATCATCGCTGAAATGTTCCTTCTCCGCGTTCAGGTTCAGGTTCTTCATGTTCTCTATTCTTTTTGCGCCCGGGGAAAAATCACCACCGGATTACTCCATCGCTCCTTGAAAAATCCGCAATTACCGCCGCCCGGGCCTCCATCCACACATAAACGCACCCCTTCACAGGAATAGAGGTAACTCAGATAATCGCAGCAGCGGGTTACATGAAAAAAGTAAACCGGATTCCCTTCGTACTGATACTTGATCACCTCTTCGGGAGCGATTTCATTCATGATGTCGCGCATCCATTCGGCAGCCAGGGGGTCATTGGTGTCCATGCAGGCTTCCGGGCCTTCCTCAGTAAGGCAATGAATCCGTATTACGTGCCTTTCACGCATGCATATACTGGCCATGTCATCCATAATGGAATACGAAAAGCGGATGATCTGCCCTTCATACCATTCCCATGTAGCTTCGTCAGGCCAGCTAGAGGCCAGGTAAAGATCGCCGTTTCCCATTTCAATGAGCCAGCCGCAACCCGACAAACCGGCATAATTGCGCACCACGCCGCGCTCTGAACAAGGTGGCGGCCTGTCACCGGGGTTAACTATGCCCGTTGTGTCCGATTCGCCGGTCTGTTGAGTTCCTTTACAGACAGAAAAAAAAACGCTTCCGCAAAACAACAAAAGCACAACGGAAAGTGGCCAAATCATTGATTGTGATCGCTTATTCATCCCATAAAATTTTTACCTTTGTGGCGCTTTTCCGCCAGCGGAATAACCATAACGCTAAACTAATCTTTTTCTACATCAAAACAACATCTAAATAATGAGTGGACAAAACATCACCCTTTCTAACGGCAAATTAAATGTTCCCGATCAGCCCGTCATTCCCTTCATAGAAGGTGACGGTATTGGCCCCGATATCTGGGCTGCTTCAGCAAGAGTACTCGATGCTGCCGTGGAAAAAGCTTATCAGGGAAATCGTAAGATCGTTTGGAAAGAAGTCCTGGCCGGCGAAAAAGCCTTTAACGAAACCGGCGAGTGGCTGCCGCAGGCAACTCTGAACGCTATTGATGATTATCTGGTAGCCATCAAAGGCCCACTAACCACCCCGGTTGGCGGTGGCATTCGTTCACTCAATGTTGCCCTCAGGCAAAAACTCGACTTGTTCGCCTGCGTACGCCCGGTTCAGTATTTCCGTGGCGTTCCGTCTCCTGTAAAAGACCCGCAGGACGTGAATATGGTCATCTTCCGCGAAAATACCGAAGACATTTATGCCGGGATCGAATACCTGCACGGCTCTCCCGAGGTGGAAAAGCTGAAAAACTTCCTGATCAACGAAATGGGAGTTACGCAGATCCGCTTTCCGGATACCTGCTCACTGGGTGTTAAACCGGTTTCCGTAGAAGGAACAGAAAGACTGGTGCGCGCTGCACTCAATTATACTATCGAAAACAATCTTCCCAGCCTCACCTTGGTTCATAAAGGCAACATCATGAAATTTACCGAAGGTAAATTCAAAGAATGGGGCTATGAACTGGCCGAAAGTGAGTTTGGCGACAAAGTATTTACCTGGGCTCAGTACGACCGTATTGCCGCTGAAAAAGGATCTGCCGCTGCCAATGAAGCTCAGCGCAATGCAGAGGCTCAAGGCAAAATCATCGTCAAGGATGTTATCGCAGATGCCTTCCTGCAGCAAATCATTCTGCGCCCGGCCGAATACAGCGTTATTGCCACACTCAATCTCAACGGCGATTATATCTCCGACGCCCTGGCTGCTCAGGTAGGCGGTATCGGTATAGCCCCCGGCGCCAATATCAACTACACCACCGGAAAGGCCATTTTCGAAGCCACGCACGGTACGGCACCCAAGTATGCCGGTCAGGACAAGGTCAATCCCAGCTCCGTTATCCTGTCCGGTGAAATGATGCTCAGGTACATGGGCTGGAAAGAAGCCGCTGATCTGGTGCTTAAAGGCGTTGAAGGTGCCATCAGCAGCAAACGGGTTACCTACGACTTCCATCGCTTGATGGATGATGCCACCTTGCTTAAATGCTCGGAATTCGGCACGGAGATCATCCGTAACATGGATTAGTGTAGTTTGATAATAGCATATCCGGCCACTTACTAAACTCAATTCTGCTGCACCTCTGTGTAGGAGGGTTAGCGTGGTGAGTGGCTTTATGTTTACGGCAGAGAACGAATTAATCAGGCCCTGTAAGGGCGCTGTTTACATCTGGACGAACAATATGGTAAGTGAGGATCACCGGAAAGAGATAGGTTTGAGGAAGGATATGAATCTTTCAAACTCGGTGTTATGATTCAAGAGCATCGCAAAAATAATGGATAGACAAGGAACAGTATGTTGAAAAATGCAGAACTACCAATACAGTTCTTGTATTGAAAATGATTCTTCTGACATCTGGCTTTCGATACTGATAAGATGATTCCGCAAAGTCTTCAGTGGACATTTAAAGTTAAGCTTAGACTCTTGATTAAAATTCGACAAGGGGCACATAGTGGTAACAGCAAGTCTAAACACATTGTGTGAAATTATCGCTTACGGAAATTCTTATACGTTGTTCATCTTTGTGCCTGGATAACAATATAAAGCTATAATTTACGCACGGTAAAGCCGTATAAGAGTCGGCGGATGGATCCGAAGCCCGGAACCCCAAACTCTTCTACCCGTTCTGCGATATCCATTAAGCAACACATCCTAAAAAAAGAAGATCAGGATGAAGTACCAAACATTTAAACCGTGCAACGATTTAAAGAAATTGATCAAATGTTATTGGACATTGGAAAGTCTAAAGGACGATTCGCCCGAAAAACAAACCATTGTTCCTGATGGCTGTATGGAAATGATCTTTCACTATGGCGACTTGTACAGACAATACACCGAAAACGGAAACAGTATCATCCAACCAAAATGCTTTGTTATCGGTCAACTGACACGACCGCTCGAAATAGAACCGACAGGTGAAACAGGAATTTTTTCCGTACGTTTTCAGCCGAACGGGTTTTTGCCTTTTACCACCATGCCTATTAAGGATATGGAAAACACAGCCGTTTCTTTGGAAAAATTGTTTGACAATGACGGTCTGGAAATTGAACAAAAGATTTTGACTGCTACTTCCACTTTTGAAAGAGTCAGGCTTATTGAAGAGTTTCTACTCAATCGACTAACAGACGCCGAAATCATTGACGGTATTGTAAAATCAACCGTTGAAACGATATTGACCGCTAACGGACAACTTTCAGTTGATGAACTTGCAAAACATACCAATATCAACCGCCGACATCTGGAAAGAAAATTTTCATCAGCCATTGGTTTAAGTCCCAAGCAACTTTCAAAAACAATCAGACTGCAAGCGACACTAAAAATGTTGCTCAACAAAAAATTTACAAGTCTTACAGCCCTGGCTTATGATAACGCTTATTACGACCAGGCTCATTTTATCAAAGATTTCAAAGAACTTACAGGCTTCACACCCAAAGAATTTTACGGGAGCAACCTTAAAATGTCTTCGCTCTTTTACGGAACGGATTAACCTTGTCGCATTTTTACAATTTCAGGGCTCATAAGCATAATAACTTTGCCCCTATCGTAAACTTTAAAACATCAGACAATGGAAAATCTAATCAGCTGGTTTGAAATTCCCGCTACGGATTTCAAAAGAGCAGTTACTTTTTACAATGCCATTTTAGGTTTGGAAATTAAAGAAACCGAAATGTTCGGCACAAAAATGGGCTTTTTCCCAACTGATGGTACAAATGTATCGGGAGCCATCGTACAGGGTGAAGACTACAAGCCTTCAACTGACGGTGTTATCGCTTATCTGAACGGTGGAAACGATTTACAGAGCATTTTGGACAAAGTTGAAAACAGCCAGGGAAAAGTAATCGTTCCGAAAACCAAAATCAGTCCTGAAATGGGATATTTCGGAATGTTTATTGACACGGAAGGAAACAAAATGGCAGTTCATTCAAACGGATAAATTATGAGAACTTCAACAAAAACTCTTGTTGCCATTGTCAGCTTGATTATACTTAGTGCATGGACAATGAAACAAACCACTAACGACATTAATAAAGCGGAATGGCTCATCGGGACCTGGGAAAACAAAACCCAAAAGGGAAGTATCTACGAAACGTGGAGTAAGTTAAATGACAATGAATTTCTTGGAAAAAGCTACATCGTTAAAGAAAATGATACCATTGTTTTCGAAACTATCAGGTTAGTTCAGGAACATGTCGGGTTGGTTTATATCCCTACCATCAAAAATCAAAATGACGGTTTGCCTGTACGCTTTACTAACAAAACCATTTCAGAGACTCAATTGGTTTTTGAAAATCCGCAACACGACTTTCCTCAAATTATTTCCTATACCAGAATCAATGCAGATTCATTGGTAGCTGAAATTTCGGGAACTAAAAACGGACTTCTGCACAAACAGCCTTTTCCAATGAAACGAGTGAATTAAAAAAAGCGTGTGCTCAACATTCAACGCTTCACCCCACACCACTACAATCAATAAGCTACTTCCGGGCATAACCGGAATTCGCGCTATGGAAAAGCATTGTGGGTTGACTATACAGCCACCCTCCATTACATTCCGACAGTGAAGTAATTGCTAAACACTCAATCCGCCACAAACACTGATCACCTGTCCGGTGATATAAGCTGAACGGTCAGAGGCCAGAAAGGCAGTCAGTTCGGCCACGTCAGCGCCCTGACCCATGCGGCGGAGCGGAATACCGGCCATAAACTCGGCTTTTTTATCCTCGGGCAGACCGTGCGTCATTTCGGTTTCAATAAACCCCGGTGCTATCACGTTGGATCGGATATTCCTTGAACCCAGTTCCTTGGCCACCGATTTACTAAAACCAATGATCCCCGCTTTGGATGCGGCATAATTGGCCTGTCCGGCATTGCCGCCAATTCCCACTATAGAACTCATGTGGATAAGAGAGCCGCTCTTTTGTTTCATCATGGGACGTAATACCTGCTTGGTCAGGTTGAATATCGACTTGAGGTTGGTCTCGATCACGGCATCCCACTGTTCTTCACTCATGCGCATCAGCAGGTTGTCCCGGGTTATTCCGGCATTGTTGATGAGAGCATCAATGCGGTCGTAATCTTTCAATACCTGCTGCACCAGTTCTTCAGATTCGGCAAACCTGGCAGCATCCGAACGGTAAGCCTTGGCACAACTCCCTTTGGATTTTAATGCTTCCTCTACGGCCAGGGCGCGATCGGCACTTGAGTGGTAAGTAAAAGCTACATGTGCTCCGTAGTCGGCCAATACATGGGCAATGGCTTCGCCTATTCCACGGCTGCCACCGGTAAGCAGTATGATCTTTCCTTCTAACATAGTCTCATCGTTTTGGTATTTCGGCCAAAGATAGTTTCAAATTCCAAAATTCAAGGATTCCCGAAAAAATCGCTACGCTTATTCGGAATGGGCCGTATGGGTTTCAAGTTGCTGCAAAATGTTGAAAACAGAGAGGTGCTGTGGAAAAGGTGGGGATGGAAATTTTATGGTAGTGATGCAGGAATACATAAAACTACAAAGAGTCACCAATCTGCGGCCTGATCAACAACTCCTCCACACAAGCGTGCGTGCTTAAGCGCCAGGTGTAAAATACTGTAGAGGCTATGTCCGCAGGCTCAAGCAGGCGGCCTTCTTCCGCCTCAAAATCACCCCAGGCGCGTGACCGGGTAGGGCCGGGATAGATGGCGGTAACGCGGATCAGAGAGTTGCGCAGTTCGTAGCGAAGGGCTTTATTCAGTCCGCGCATGGCATATTTACTGATCGTATAGCTGCCGCCGGTGTACTCGTACAGACTGGCTACTGAACAGATATTGAAGATATGGGCTTTGAGCTGATGATGCAGCATCGGCAACAGCTCGCGGGTAAGGTGATAGGCACTGTATACATTAGTGGCCATAAGTTGCTCAAGATTGCCTTCCGGCTCATTGCTGATCTGTCCGTCCAGGTACAGACCTGCATTGTTCACCAGAATGTCCAGTCGGGGAAAAGCATTGAGTATCGCTTTGGCTGCAGCACTGACCTCTTCGCGGATACTCAGGTCGGCACGCAGGGTGAGCACTTGGATTTGTGGGGCAAACTGTTTCATTTCCCCGGCTGTTTGTTCCAGATCCGCAGAGGTGCGGGCAACAATACCGACATGGCTGATGCCCTGACGGGCCAATTCCAGGGCAATGGCCTTGCCAATTCCTTGCGTAGCCCCGGTAACTACCGCATAGACATCCTTATCCATTTCCAGGAACCATTATTCATCCGCATTGTCCGAATACAGCGTTTCAATCACTGCCTCGTACTTATCCATGATTACCCGACGCTTCAGCTTGAGGGTCGGTGTCAGCTCACCTGTACTCACATCCCATACTTCCGGAACAAGGGCAAACTTCTTGATCTGCTCTATTTTGGAAAACTCCGGATTGATCTGTTTGATCACCTGATTGTACTTCTCCTGTATCTCAGGTCTATTGATCATATCCGCCAAACTGGTCCACGGCATATTGTGCTGTTTTGCCCAGTCCTCCAATGCCGCAGCTGAAGGGACGATCAGGGCAGCCACAAATTTTTTCCCCTCTCCTACCACCATGGCCTGCTCAATCAGAAAGTCCTCTTTCAACTTGCTTTCAATGGGTGTAGGAGCCACGTACTTGCCACCGGATGTTTTCAGCAGCTCTTTTTTGCGGTCAGTAATTTTCAGGAACTGCTGTCCGCCCGGTCCCATTACAAATTTCCCAACATCGCCTGTTCGCAGCCATCCGGTATCCGTCATCACTTCCGCTGTCTGTTCGGGTTGCTTGTAATAGCCCTGCATGATGTTGGGACCTTTCGCCAGAATTTCTCCTTCGCCCGGTTCGTAGCCGGCATCTTCCTCAATCTTGATCTGAACGCTTCGGATGGGCAGGCCCACTGTTCCCAGCATGGCTTTGCCGGGCTTGAATTGGTTAAAGGTAAGCGCAGGGCTGGTTTCTGTAAGTCCGTAACCTTCACGGATCGGGATGCCCGCTGCCGAAAATACCCGGGCCATCTTGGTTGGACATGCTGCCGCCCCGGTTACAATGCCGATGATATTACCACCCAATGCTTCACGCCACTTACTGAATATCAGGCGATCGGCGATACTTCGCTGCAGTGCTGCCAGTCCGCTGTAAGATTTGTCAAAATCATAATCGTCGGTCAGACTTAAAGCCCAAAAAAACAGTTTCTTCTTCAGGCCGGTCAGTGCCAGACCTTTGTTGTAAATTTTTTCATACACCTTCTCAAGCAGACGCGGCACCGTGGTGAACAAATGCGGCTTTACTGCCTGAAGCGCTCCGCTCAGGTCGGCAGAGTCGGTGGTAGTGTAGGAAATGGATACCCCGGTAGCCATATAACAGTATGTGGCCACGCGCTCAAATACGTGACAAAGCGGCAGAAAACTCACGGCTTTGTCCCCTGATTTTGTAGGCATTATCGGCATTACGTCGTTCACGTTGCTCACAATATTGCTGTGAGTCAGCATTACACCTTTGGGGTGTCCCGTGGTACCACTTGTATAGATTATGGTTGCCAGGTCTTCGCCTTTGATGTCGCTCATGATCTCTTTCACCGGCCCCAGATCACCGCCTTCCAGAATTTCTTCCCAGTGCGGCTCTCCGGCAATATCGTCCATCACGTGATAGCCTTTCAGCGATTCAACCATGGGCATCACTTGCTTAATCTTGCTCACCAGAAGTTCATCGCTCACAAAGCACCATTTCACTTCGGCTTCGTTAAAAATGTAGGCATACTCTCGCGGCGAGATGGTGGGATACACCGGCACATTGATCACGCCGATCTGCTGCATGCCCAGATCCAGAATATTCCACTCAGGACGGTTAAAAGTACTGATCATGGCAATCTTGTCTCCGGGTCTTACGCCGTTCCTGAGTAGTCCCAAACTAACGTTATTGATCAGATCAACCATCTCCTGAGTACTGTAGTAGGTCCATTTCCCTTCTCGTCGATCTCCAATGGCTTCTTTCAGGGGATGATGCTCAAGCTGATAGTATGGAATGTCGAATAGGCGTTCTATTTTTTTCATAACTCTTTGTTTAGCGTCCTTCCGAATATTTTTGGCGGAATTTCCTGTATAGGGCTTCCTGCTTGTTGTCCAGGTCAATACTTCGTCCGTCTATGAATGCCTCGGTCAGGTGACTGGTTTTCATGTCCAACGCATCTCCCCTACTGATAAACAGTGTGGCTGATTTTCCGGTTTCCAGACTTCCCAGCTTGTGATCTACACCCAGAGTCCTGGCCGGGTTGAGGGTAAGGCTTTGCACGGCAGTTTCATAGGGGAGTCCATAACCCACGGCATGGCCGGCCTGAAATGGAAGATTCCGCTGTTGCCAGGCACCCCTCATACCAATACTGAAATGAATACCCGCTTCATGCAATATGGCGGGTAGTTTATAAGGCAGATCAATATCGCTGTGAGCATGATCGGGTAAGCGATGGGTGGGATTAAGCACGATTTCCGTTTCATTATCGCGCAGAAAATCTAAAATTAGCCAGGCTTCGTTGCCGCCGGCTATCACCGGTTTCACTTCCAGGGCAATCCCCAGGTGAACGATCTGTTGCATGGCTTTGGCTTCATTGGCATGCACAAACAGGCGTTTGCTGCCATCAAAAACACCGCGCATTGACTCAAAGGCAAGATTCTTAGTCCGGTGTTCTTCAATTTCTGCATAAGCTTTAGCCTGTTTCAGGTAATCTTCAATCTCCCTCACTTCCTTCAGATACTGCTCATTCACCGAAACCGATCCGGGCTCGGCCCACCATCCCGTTCTGCGGTAGACATTAGGCCAAAACAGATGCACAGCGGCCTCTTCAAGCACAATGGCATCTTCCCAGTTCCATGCGTCGGTTTGCATCAGTGCCGAAGTGCCCGAAATAGTGCCTCCCATGGGCATGATGTGGGCCAGCAAAACACCATTGGCTCTTACCGTGGGTGTCACTCTGGAGTCGGTGTTGTAGGCTATGGCGGCCCGCACATTGGGCGTCCACTGCCCCACTTCATTCTGATCTCGGGTGGCTCGTACAGCGTCTATCTCCACCAAACCCAGCAGTGAGTTCATGGCAATAAACCCGGGATAGACGTGATGCCCCTCGCGTTGAATAACACGATCAAAGTTTCCGGCATTGACTCCGGCAGCCGGCCCTACATAGGTGATCACTCCGTTGTTAAAGCCTATGGCAGCATTGTTCAACACTTCTCCGTTACCTATGTGGGCGGTTACTCCGCTTATCAATATGCTCTCCTGCTGAGCGGGAGCAGGCGTTTGCTGGGCAGATACAGAGGGAATACTTATTGTGAGCCCAGGGGCGAGCAACAAAAAGATATATAAAAAAATCTTCATCATCATTTCAGCTTTAATCAATTAACTCATCGTGAACATCATCGCAGTGGTAGTGGTGCTGCGGCCTTCGCTGTACAGCCTGTGTGCGGCCACCACTCCGCTTCACATTCAGCATCAGCTGGATCAGGCGGTTTCGCTCGGCAGCTATAGCATCGCGCATTTCGCGGTCTATGTCCACATCAAACAGCAACATTCCGTCAACCCAGGTTTTTTGTGCCCTGCTGTACACGCTTAAGGGATGATCGTTCCACAACACCAGGTCTGCGTCTTTGCCCAGAGCTATGCTGCCCGTTAAATGGTCGATGCGCAGTAGCCTGGCCGGATTGAGGGTCACCATTTTAAGGGCTTCCTCGGCTGCCATACCACCGTGTTTGATGCTCTTGGCAGCCTCCTGATTTAATCGGCGGCCCATTTCTGCATCGTCGCTGTTGACGGCTGTCACTACACCTTGTTCGTGCAAAAGCGTTGGGTTGTGCGGAATGGCATCGATCACTTCGTATTTGAACGACCACCAATCGGCAAAAGAGGAGGCACCGGCTCCGTGAGCGGCCATTTTATCGGCCACTTTGTATCCCTCCAGAATGTGGGTAAACGTATTGATCCTGATCCCATGTCTTTCAGCAACGTTCATCAACATGTTGATTTCGCTTTGCACGTAGGAGTGGCATGAGATCTGCCTTTCGTCATTCAGAATTTCCAAAATCACCTCCAGTTCCAGATCGCGACGGGTGTATGGGTCGGTACGCCGTCTGTGCTCGTACTCGCGGGCTCGCGTAAAGTGATCTTCATACACCTGTTCAACGCCCATGCGCGATTGAGGGAAGCGAACGGTTCGCAAATCGCCCCAGTTGCTTTGTTTTACATTTTCGCCCAGTGCAAACTTGATGAATGGAGTGGCACCTTCCAGTTTCATGCGCTCAGGCTCCTGCCCCCACCGAAGCTTGATTACGGCACTCCGGCCGCCAATGGCGTTGGCTGAGCCGTGAAGCAGTTGCGCGGCTGTAACACCCCCGGCAAGCTGCCGGTATATGTTGATATCTTCAGAGTTGATCACATCGGCAATGCTGACTTCGGCAGAACTCGACTGTGTTCCTTCGTTCACTCCGCGGCTAATGGCAATATGACTGTGCTCATCTATGATTCCGGCCGTCAGGTGCATGCCTTCGGCATCAATCACTATGGCCCCGGTACCATCCAGATTCTCGCCAATCTGTACAATTTTTCCCCGGTCAATCAAAACATCGGTATGCTCCAGCACACCGGCATCCTCATTAGTCCACACCGTGGCATTGGTGATGAGATACCGCTCTGCCCGTGGCGGGGTAGTCCAGCCGTAAGGAGCAAAGGGGTAAACCACTTCACCCGGAGGCAAGTCGGTTTTTGGCTGGCGATCTCTTCGGGGTCGATCATTCTTCTGTTCTTCCCCATTTTCTTCCTCCCCGTTATCTTCTGCGGCGTTGCCATTATCGCCGGGCTCGTCTTCCTTTTTTTCGCCGTTGGGTTTTTCCACATGGTCCGCGGTTTTAACGGCGTGCCACGTGATCAATGCTCCTTCGGTATTGCGGCCGCTACCCGTAAATCGCTGGCCACTGCGGGAACCCGATAATCTCACCATGTCCTGTACCGTATCCACCGGCTTAAAGGACATGCTGATGAGATTGTGTTCAAAATGCAGTTTAACCTCCTGCTTTACGGAATCCCTGAGTTCGGCTTCCGGTGTGATAAATACTGCATACTTGTTCTTCTCCCCTTCTATCACCAGTACCATCTGTTGGTTGCCCCAGACAAGATCATAAGTGCCCCGGATATCTATGGTTTCCGGCAAGGGTTTAAGCACGTGGGGCTTCCCGTCAATCCAGTTCTGATGGATCACGGCTTTTTCGTCAAACAGCGGTGCAGAAGTGATGATGAAGTTGGCCCTTTTTCCTGTGGCCAGGGTGCCTAGCTCATTGTGTGCGCCTATCATGGCTGCCGGCACTTCCGTCAGTGCCCGCAGGGCATCCTCAGCAGACAGCCCCTTTTCGATGGCCGTGCGCACCCGGGTCGTAAACTGCTCCCGGCGCTGCAACTGATGACTGGTCAGTGCAAAGGTAATACCTGCGCCGGCCAGGCGTCCGGCATTGTAAGGTGCCAGCTCCCAGTGCTTCAGATCGGCCAAGTCAACCATCTCTGCATCAAAGGGGTCCTCCACATCGTATGCATCGGGAAAGTTGAGGGGGATTATGAATGAAGCGCCGGTCTGTTTCAGCTCATTCAGTCGCTGATACTCATCGCCGGCACCTTTGATGATGAATGAAATGTCATTTTCTTTGCCCATGCGAATAGCACGCAATGCCTCGAGCCTGTCGCGGACTTCAAAAATATGTGGAAGGTGGTCCAGTTCAAGCCAGCTTTCCAGGGAAATATTGTATTCTTTGTTTCGCCCGTCGATATCATACCATTCGGCATCCATCCAGGTTTGGCGAAACAATGCGATGGCACCCATCAGCGAACTGGGGTACAACTGCCGTGAACTGCCCTTATTGAATGAAAACTGATGTGCGGCAAGATCTCTGATTATCAGCTCATTTTCTGCATTGTCCCCCAATAATACCAACGTGGCAGAACCCCGTGAAAGTCCATCCATTCTGTGCGTAAGCACTGCACCAAATCCCAGTTTCCGGTATTCATCCGCTCTGCGTTCGTCGCGGGTAAAATGGTGAGCTGCCCTAAAATCTGTTTTTAAAGCCTCATTCCAACCGTATGCTCCTTTAACATTGCTTTCATACTGTGGCCTGGGGTCTCCACCACCTCTGCCTCCGCGAACCTGCTCGGTCACAGGCAGCCCGTAATCGGAATACAGGTCGATCAGAGAGGGGTACAAAAAAAGTTCACTGCAGTCAACCACCACAGCACCATCCGGAATAGTCACACGTGTGCCGATTGCAGTGATCCGGCCTTTTTCAATGACCATTGTGGCCCCTTGTAAAGTATCGCCGGCCCTGGGGATAATGGTTGCATTCACAAAGGCATAGCGGTGTTCGCGTTCATCGTATACGCCATTGCGGGGAAAGGTTTGCGGCTGTGCTGAAAGCACAATTTGCATGCAAAACATCAAAAGTAATACGGGGATACTGTTTAAAAAGTAATTTTTCGTCATGAATTAAAAGTAATTGCTGAATAATTATTCGGCCCCAAAATAGTAAATTCTGCTCTTAAGCAGTGGTCTGTCAAAAAATACCGCATCACTGAGCTACTGAATACCTTATTAAGTTACCAGGATACTCCTCTTTCCCGCGCTAAAATGCTATTTTTGGCGTCGGGTCGTCAGGACTATAGAAAGCAACCAAACTAAACCTACGGTCTTTTATGGATGAAACCTGGATTACACTACCACTAAGCAATCCGGTGGCCATTTTCGCGCTGGTGATGTTTATCATACTTGTTGCACCAATTGTGGTTAACCGCATCAAAATTCCAGGCATTGTTGGCCTGATACTGTTTGGAACGGTTGTTGGCCCAAGTGCCCTGGGGCTCCTGGAAAGGGATAACACCATGGTATTGCTGGGCATGGTTGGCCTCATTTACCTGATGTTCATGGTGGGATTGTCCATCGATCTCAATCAGTTCAATAAAATGAAAGGCAAAAGTCTCACATTCGGACTATTGTCTTTTACTATTCCACAGATGGGTAGTCTGTTTCTGGCTCCCCTTATACTTGGATTCAGCCTTGAGGCGGCTTTGTTGCTGGGTTCAATTGTTGGTTCCCATACCCTGCTGGCCTATCCTATCGCAAACCGCCTGGGCATCACAAAAAACGAATCGGTCACTATGACCATGGGTGGCACAATTATTACGGATGGCTTCTCTCTGATGATCCTGGCACTGGTGATTGCCGGTGCATTTGCCGGACAACTCGAACCGTCTTTCGTATATACTTTCGTAATTCCGGTTATAGTCTTTTTTCTCGCTGTTCTGGTAGGATTGCCAAAACTGGGTCGTTGGTTTTTCAGAACGGCCCGTATGGATGGAAACACCAATTATGTATTCCTCATAACCGTGCTGTTTATTGCTGCCTACCTCGCAGAAAGTGTGGGTTTGGCAGCCATGATCGGAGCCTTCCTTGCCGGACTCAGCTTTAATCGCCTGGTTCCGGAAACCAGCACCATGATGAACAGGATACAGTTTGTGGGCAATGCCTTATTTATTCCGTTCTTTTTGATTTCCGTTGGCCTGCTGGTGGACGTAAGGGCATTGGTGAGCTCATTTCAGGTATGGTTGCTCGCTTTTTTCTTTACCGGGCTCGTTGTGGTAGGCAAATTTTTGGCAGTATTGGTAAGCAAAGGTATATTCAGATTTACCCGCACTGAACTATTTACTATTACGGGCCTTACTATACCTCAAGCCGCTTCCACCCTGGCAGTAACCTTAGTTGGATTTGATGAGGGGTTTTTTGATCAGGCTGCCGTCAATGCCGTAGTAATCATGATCCTAATCACATGCCTGATAGGCCCTTATATGGTTGAAAAATACGGCAGAGAGCTGGCCAAGGAAGAAGCCAAGCGTCCTTACCGCCCTTCCATGGCCCCCCAGCGAATTTTGGTTCCGCTGGCCAACCCCTTTACTGCTGACTCGCTCATGGATATAGCTATGTTTATTCAGCAAAAAAATGCCACCGAGCCTATTTATCCCTTGTCAGTAGTTCGTGAAAAGCAGGATGTAGGAGCAGAGGTAGCAGCCAGTGAGAAAATGCTCAGCCATGCTGTTATTCATGCTGCCGCAGCAGAACGAAGAGTTTCACCTGTCACCAGAGTTGACCTCAATATCGCCAACGGTATAATGCGGGCTGTGAAAGAGCTGAGAATAACCCAGGTAATCATCGGCTGGAATGGTGAAATCAGTACCCGTGACAAAATCTTTGGCTCTATACTTGATCAGTTGCTGAACGAAACTGAGCAGCTGGTCATGGTGTGTAAAATCGACCATCCGATCAATACTACCAAGCGTATCATTATTTTGGTGCCTCCTTATTTTGAGCTCGAACCCGGATTTAGCGATGCTGTGCTGTCCGTCCAAAAATTGATCCAGCAATCTGGAGGAAAGGCCGTTTTGTGTGCAACCTCTCACAATGTGGACCATATTACCGGAATCATGAAAGACCGGGAACCCAAAGTGACACCCAAAGTATTTCAGGTTGAGAATATCAAAGACGCATTGATGGATAAAACCCTTGATATCAACGCAGATGACCTGATTCTGCTGCTGAGTGGCCGCGAAGGTTCCGTTTCCTGGCAATATTACCTGAAGTATCTCCCGCAGAAGCTGTCAGCAGGTTTCAGGTCCAACAATTTTATTATCCTCTATCCCTCGGAAATTGTTGACCAATCTGACACCCCAATAACCATCTCTTTCAGCCCTGAAGGTGACATACCTGAAATCCGGAACGGAGATATAACCTATGGACTGGAAGTGGACAGCTACGAAAAAGCTATAAAAGCTATACTGGCGCATCCGTTCAGGGATGATGAAGTTGCATTCAGCAATATTCTACGCAAGCTCAACAAAGCGGGACCTGGCAATATTACTGCCGATCTTCCGGGCACCATTCTCACTTACATTTCCACAGCTTATGTAGAGGAACCCCGCATTGTATGTGGATTTTCCACAAAAGGTTTCCCCCACCCGATAACCGGAGAAAAAATCCATGGAATTTTTACACTGCTGATGCCTGAAAATGCCGATCTTGAAGCCAACCTCCACATTGTGGCCCGTATGACGCGATTCCTGAAACACAATCAGCGCGTTGAGCGGATGGCACAAGTGGTGAATGAAGAATCCATGCAATCCGTTTTTCTGGGCATTGAAACCGATTCCTGAAACTAATGAGCCGGATTACCCTGAAAAGACCGTTGTTGATTTTGTTTTTTGATATCTCTTTGTTGGGCATGCGAGCTATACTTTTACAGGCAGTTTCGCATGCCGGTACAACCTTAACCAAACTTTAACCAGCGTTAAAAAAACCCGCACCTGCACTAGTATGCACGAGCAAAAATCACCCTCCGCCGGGACGGTTTTCCGGTGAGAATACAGCTTCCCCCCTCTTCCAGTTCATCCATGGCGATACAGCGTATAGTTGCCTTGGTTAGCTCTTTGATTTTCAACTCTGTTTCGGTTGTGCCGTCCCAATGAGCCTTCACAAATCCGCCCCGATCTTCAAGAATAGCCTTAAAGGTGTCCATATCATCGGCCACGTGAGTATTCTCTTCTCTGAATTGAAGGGCTTTATTATATATATTTTGCTGGATATCATCAAGCAATCCGACAATATGATCCACGGCTTCTGCCCTGCTCACAGTGTACTTTTCGCGGGTATCCCTTCGGGCAATTTCCACTACACCCTGCTCTAAATCGCGTTTTCCAAAGGCAAGCCTCACCGGCACGCCCAGCATTTCGTATTCGCTGAATTTGAACCCGGGTCTTTGTCTTGTATCATCGTCGTACTTCACGCGAATCCCTTTGTCTTTCAGCGCGTTCATCAGTAGGACAGCTTCCCTGTCAAACTCCTCAGAAGGCTTGGGAATGGGAATGATCACTACCTGATGAGGGGCCAGGCGCGGTGGTAAAATCAGCCCTTCATCATCAGCATGAGCCATGATCAGTGCACCCATCAGTCTGGTTGAAACACCCCAGGATGTAGCCCATACGTACTCCTCTTCGTTTTTATCATTGAGGAACTTCACGTCAAATGCTTTGGCAAAATTCTGGCCTAAAAAGTGTGAAGTTCCTGACTGCAAGGCTTTTCCATCTTGCATTAAAGCTTCAATGGTATAAGTTTCTTCAGCTCCGGCAAAACGCTCATTGGCAGTTTTTATTCCCCGGATCACCGGCATGGCCATGTATTCCTCTGCAAAGGTGGCATACACTTCCAGCATTTGTTCCGATTCCTCAATGGCCTCTTGTCGGGTGGCATGAGCCGTATGGCCTTCCTGCCAAAGAAACTCAGCAGTGCGCAAAAACAGCCTCGTGCGCATTTCCCAGCGAACCACATTGGCCCACTGATTAATAAGCAGTGGCAGATCGCGGTACGAGCGAATCCAATCGCGGTACGTATCCCAGATAATTGTTTCAGAAGTTGGACGCACTATAAGTTCTTCTTCCAGCTTTGCCTCGGGGTCCACTATTATTCCGTTACCCTCCGGGTCATTCATCAGCCTGTGATGGGTAACTACGGCGCATTCTTTGGCAAAACCTTCAACATGTGCTGCTTCGCGGCTCAAAAAACTTTTTGGAATAAACAAGGGAAAATAGGCGTTTACATGGCCGGTTTCCTTAAACATTTCATCCAGGCGGGATTGCATTTTTTCCCATATTGCAAAACCATACGGCCTTATGACCATACAACCTCTCACTTTGGAGTGATCGGCTAACCTGGATTTCTTAACAATATCGGAGTACCATTGTGAATAATCGACGTTGCGCGGGGTGATCTCTTTGGCCATATGGCTTCTTTTTGTAACTTTGGTGGGTATTTGATCGTTTACTAAACGACGGCAAAAATACAAATTAGATTGATTGAAGCCCGGAAGAGTCTGAAATTAGAACAGTCAAAAAAAACTGCACTATGAAACCATTTGTTCAAAGATCATTTTTTACCCTGCTGGCCGCAGTCATCGCATGGAGTGTACAGGCACAGTATGACGATGTTTACTACGATCCTTTTGCCCCGGCAAGCACTACCTCCAACACTACTTCGGCTTTTTACGATGATGGCTGGGCGGATGACGGCAGTGGTTACGACAATCAGTTTTACGAGTGGGAAGACTACACGGGCTACGAGTATTCATCCAGGATCAGAAGATTTCACCGGCCTGCAGGCAATATGGGATATTACAGCCCGGCCTATGTTGACCGCTTCTACTACGATCCGTTCTACTACAGCCCTTATGCGCCCTGGTCATACGGAACTGGTGTAACCATCTACATGGGGCACAATCCCTACCGTTTTCACCGGCACAGATACCCCCGATACCGACCATACCGCACAACCATAGTGTATACCAATAATCCATGGTGGTTTTACGGCCCCGGATATTCGGTAACTACTGTTTACAGTTACGGGCCGGGATGGGGCTGGAACAACCCCTATGCATGGAATCCATACGGGTACAATCCTTATTACCCTTACGGCGGTTATTCATGGTATAACACCGGATACTACGGCGGATATTACGGCGGGTACGGTGGATACTACGCACATTGTCCGACATTTTACGGAGCCGGACCTGCCTACTTTACCACTGCATCCACAGGCAATCAAAATACACATTATGGTCCCAGAGGAGCACTAGCCAGCAATACACCGCAAACGCCCACCGCTTCAACGGGTGCCGGAATACGGAATAACAATTCTCTGTCCAATGACAGACTCCCTGCCAGAGAGATTGCTTCCACCCCTGTAGATCGTCAGATGCGGGCGCGCAGTGAATCCATTGCACCCACTCCTATTGAACGAGGAGCTACTGTCAATCCTGCCAGAGAGGCCACTGTTAAGCCGGCCGTTACACCGCCGGTCAGAAGCCCACAAGCACCGGCCAGAAGTGCAGAACAACCTGCCCGCCAAACTGAACAGCCGGCACGGAGTGTTCAGCCGCCGGCTACCCGCGATCAGTACAGGCCCTATACACCCGAACGCACACGGACACCTCAGCAAACTGCACCGGCACCCCGTGAACCTCGTTCGCAACCTGCTCCTCCACCGGTTCGTCGGACTGAACCACAGCGCCAGATGCAGCCACAGCGTTCAACGCCACCGGCCACAAGCCCAAGACAACAAGCCCCTCAACAACAACCGCAACGCCGTTCAGGTGGCTTTGAATCAAGGAATAATAACACTAGTCCTGCTCCATCGTCTCCCGCCCCTTCCAGGTCTGTAGAGCGTAGCTCTCCTCCTGCATCATCAGGAGGCGGAATCCAGCGGGGAAGCAGCAACAATTCTTCGCCCAGGTCCACTGCTCCATCACGTCGCGGTGGTGGAGAATAATGTAACCATACCTACAGTTTGCACATTATTCTTTTTTGACTGTTATAAAAGGGCGGGTTGTTGACAATCCGCCTTTTTTCGTTAAAAATCTTTAAGCTATGAGATACATTGCGATGCTTGCATTGACTTTGGTCACCATATTTTCTGCACAAGCCCAAACCGAAATTGAAGCCTTGCTATACAGTCAGCAAAATTACGGGATCACCGCCAGGGGGTTGGCTCTGGGAGGTGCATTTGCTGCGCTCGGAGGTGATGTTTCGGCCATCCATGCCAATCCGGCAGCCACAGCCATTTACCGAAGCAGTGAGTTCACTATTTCACCTGCCTTTAATCGCTATCAGAAGCGATCCACATTTTTTGGAGAAACTTCCGAAAACTCTACCACCCGATTCCAGATGCCCCAGATGGCAGCCGTGTTTCCCGGCATTGAAAGAACACACTCCGGTTGGAAACACGCCGTAGGGGCGCTGGGCTATCACAGAACACACGACTTTAGCAGCGAATTTGAGTTTGCCGGCATTTCTGCCGGATCTATTACAAACCGTTTTGTGGAAAGGGCTACCGGCTTTTTTCCCGATGAACTGGATCCGTTCACGGAAAAACTGGCTTATGACATTGACCTGATTTTTAACCCCAGCGGAGATATACTGACAGAGTATGCGGGTGATATATCGGTGAGTGACCGCGTGTGGAAATCACAGCATACTGAGCGGTCGGGTGGTATTCACGATGTATTTTTATCCTATGCCGCCAATTACGGAGACCGGTTGTATCTGGGCGGTAGTCTTCATATCCCCTTTTTACGGCTGGAAGAGACCAGCATTTACCGCGAGGAGGATCAGAACAATCAGATTGCCTTTTTTAACTCCATGCATTATCAGCAGGAATTTACGGTAACAGGAGCAGGAATACAGGCCAAATTGGGCGCTATTTACCGCTTCAGCAGTATGCTGCGCGCTTCACTTGCTTACCACTCACCAATGTCCATAAGACTCAACGAACAATTCTTAACGCATATGGGAGCCAGTATTACCTATGAAGACGGTTCGGGCAATAGCCCCAACAATGCAGTTTCTCCATCGGGTTCTTATTCATACCGCTTTGTATCTCCTATGCGGGTTAATGCCGGTATTGCTGCAGTATTTGGCAGTTCCGGTCTTATCAGCCTAGAAGCGGATTTCGTGGATTACACCAGAGCTAGATTTCGCTTTGACCGGGAAGGCAGTGCGTCGGATGCCAATATAGAACGCAATCTCAATCAGGTGATCAGCAATACCTACCGCAGTGTGATCAATATGCGGGCGGGTGGTGAAGTGGTGCTCGACAACACCCGGCTGCGCGCCGGTTACAGTTTCAAACCCGATCCATTCAGAGGAGGACTGGTCAGCATCAATGGTGCCGAACATCAAGTAAGCGGAGGTATCGGTATGCGCTGGGATTCATTTTTTATAGATGCTGCTGTAGCCTATGCACTCACCGAACGCGAGTATTATCCCTATACGACGGAAGTGCTGATTGGTACTGACGGCCCGCAACGGGTTTCCCAGGACATCAGTCGTTTACGGACAATGCTGACTCTGGGATTCAGATTTTAATTTTCAGGAACAGGCTGCTCTACTGAGCATGTACAACAAAGAGCTATCCCAAAAAAACAAAAGCTGCCGATCCTGAAAAGTAAACCTGTCCGTTCATTGCGAACTCCGGTAAAAAGAAGCATTTATCGGCTGTAAGTTTGCTCAAAATCCTGCATCAGCTGTACCAGAAACACCACGCTGTCAAGGCCGAGTGCGTTATACATGCTGGCCCGGCAACCGCCCACTGACCTGTGCCCTTTGATGCCAACGATGCCTGACTCGTTGCAGCGCTGAATGAAGGCCGTTTCTGTATCGGTATCTTTGGCAATGAAATTGGCGTTCATCCAGCTTCGGTCTTCCGTGGCCACAGGAGCCTCAAACAGTGCGTTGCGATCAATTTCAGCGTACAGCAAATCAGCTTTGGCCCGGTTGCGCTTCTCCATAGCAGGCAATCCGCCCTGTGCTTTAATCCATCGCAAATTGAGCATAGACGTGTAGATAGGGAACACCGGTGGCGTATTGTAAGTGGAACCGCCTTTGATGTGGGTCCGGTAGTCGAGCATGGTAGGCATGGTGCGCCGGATACGCGCTGACATGTCTTTTCGGATAATAACCAGGGTAACACCGGCCGGTCCCAGATTTTTTTGAGCTCCGGCGTAGATCAGGCCAAAATTGCTCACATCTACCGGCCGGCTGAAAATATCGCTCGACATGTCGCACACAATGGGAATCGGGCTGTCGGGGAAATCAAAATACTGGCTGCCAAAGATGGTATTATTGCCGGTAAGGTGCAAGTACACGGCATCTTCGGGGATACTGTATCCTTTTGGTATATGCCGGTAGCCGTCCTCTTTGGACGAAGCCACCACATCCACATTCCCGAATGCCCGTGCTTCTTTAATTGCCTTGGATGACCAGGAACCGGTATCCACATAAGCTGCCGTTTCACCTTCGTTCAACAGATTCATAGGCACCATGAAGAACTGGGTACTGGCTCCGCCGCTTAAAAAAAGAATGTCATAATCCTCGTTCAGGCTCAGGAGCTCCCGGATAAGCGCTGCAGTTTCATCGAGTACAGCCGTGAACTCTTTACTGCGGTGAGATATTTCGA
The DNA here is from genome assembly GCA_050485785.1 of Saprospiraceae bacterium. Taxonomy (GTDB): domain Bacteria; phylum Bacteroidota; class Bacteroidia; order Chitinophagales; family Saprospiraceae; genus JBJHCA01. Next base: position 67,671 of record JBJHCA010000005.1, read on the forward strand.
GAAGTGACAGGCCGCTGCCGTCAAAATCCAACACGGCTTCTGCAGCCTGTTCAAATACTTCACGGGGCAATATGGCCGGGCCTGCGCCAAAATTGTGTTTTTTCATAGTGGAATTCTTTCGTGCAAATTTAGCTTTATTCATGAGCCGTACAACAAAACTCACCGTGAAAGCCCTGTTATTTTTCTGTTGATTGTATGAGTGTTCAACCCGGAAATGCTGTGTTTAAAAATCGAGAGAAAATCCGGTTCGAAAAGCATACACCATCCTGGTTACCGGCACTACAGGCCGGTCATCGTAACTAAAGTCCAGAGAATTGTTGAGGGAAAAGCGTTCGGTGATCTTTACGTTTAGGTGGGTATTGTTGCTGATACGATGCCGGAAAAACCGGCTACTGCGGTCATACCCGGTTTGAAAATAAACTACAGTGTTGAAGTCTATATACTCGGTAATACTGGCTCTGAAGGAAAGATAGTTACTCCACTTGATGAAACGGGTTTCTACGTTTTCGGCTGAAAACGGGTGTTCCCATTGCTCGTATTCAAACATGGCTCCCGAGCCCAATACCAGGTTCACATGCTTACTGCCGATCAGTGTCTGCCTGAGCCCGGCACCGGCTAAAAGCCTTGGATCAAGTCCCCGGAAATTATCATAGGAATACTGAGCAAAAACTTCAGGGTTGGTCTTTTTCTCCCTCAGGAATATGCAACGGGCATGTAAAAACCCGAAGCTAAGGAATACACCCTGATTGATAGACAAGTAGTCAAGCCTGCCCATTAACATATAGGCATGCAGCGGCGATTGATATAGTCCGTTAATGGCGGCATTATACCCAAACATATTCACGGGATCTGTTTCAGCTGCACTCCGGTTATACACATTGAGACCGAAAGTCCCCTTAAACATAAAAGGCGTCAGGGTATCTGCCTGTAACCGTATGCGCTCAATATTGAGGATCTGCGCATGACCCGCTACACTGAAAACTGCAAGGAAAAACATCATCCACGTCACCATGACAACCCAATATAAATATCTCATCACCTTTGTTCTGTTTCCGGCAAATATAGCTGCATACCC
>JBJHCA010000006.1:0-68049 GCA_050485785.1 Saprospiraceae bacterium
ATGAAAGTAGGTGAGCACCTTGTGTATCTGGCCCGGCTCAAAGGACTGAGTAAGAAGCAAGCCAAAGCCGCCATCGATATATGGATTGAAAAGTTTAACATCAGCAGCTGGTGGGATAAGAAAGTAGATGAGTTATCTAAGGGAATGCAACAAAAGATCCAGTTTATTGCCACGGTTTTGCACAAGCCTGATTTGCTGATACTCGATGAACCTTTCTCCGGCCTGGATCCGATTAATTCGAGTTTAATCAAGGACGAGATCAGGGGTCTGCATGAGGGAGGAACTTCTATAATTTTTTCAACACATCGCATGGAGCAGGTGGAGGAGATTTGTGAAAGCATCGGCCTGATCAATAACGGAAAGCTTGTTTTGGAAGGCCGGGTGGCAGCGGTAAAGGATGCCTATAAAGAGCATCTGTTCAGAATATACTATTCGGGTACTTTACCGGAAACGTGGCCAACCGCTATGGAGCCGGTAAGCACAAACCATGAAAGCATAACCGTACATCTGGAGCCGGGAACAGACACTAATCAATTGCTGCGATATTGCATGGACAGTGGATTGCATATCAACCGGTTTGAAGAAATACTTCCCGGCATAAACGAGATCTTCATTAAAAAAGTGAGTGAAAATCAGGCATGAAAAAACTACTGGTAATCATAGAGCGGGAATATTTGAGCCGTGTAAGGAAAAAGTCGTTTATCCTCACTACCCTGCTCACACCATTGGCCTTTGGGCTGTTTTTTGTTGTGATCGTTTTTATCATGAGCTACAGTCAGGACGGCCAGCATATCCTGGTCATTGACGAGGGCAATCTGTTACAAAGACCCATTCGCGATACAGAACTTGCACACTTCACCATGCGGCCGGGAAGCCTGGACGACCATCTGAACACTTTTGAACAGGACGGATATGACGGAATTCTGCACATTCCGGTAATCGAAGATCTTGACCGGCCCGGAGGAATCACTTTTTATTCCAGTAAAACGATGGCCGTCCGCACCCAGGAGTTCATAAACAGGCAGCTTTCCATTCGCATCCGGGATGCTAAAATTGATGCGGCAGGCCTTGATAAGCGGGTTTTGGAGAGCCTGGAAACCGATGTTCGCATATCCATCCGCTCGCTTAAGGAAGGCGAACGCGATCAGACAGCTACCGCATACATTGCTACAGGACTTGGATTTGCCATGGGTATAATCATGTACATGGTAGTTTTTATCTATGGTATGATGGTAATGCGCAGTGTGATGGAAGAGAAAACCACCCGTATAGTGGAAGTGATGATTTCGACAGTAAGACCCTGGCAATTGATGATGGGGAAAGTGGTAGGTGTGGGTGCTGTGGGTATAACCCAGTTTGCCATTTGGGCAATTTTACTCCCATTGATTTTTCTTGCCGTTGGCTTGCTTGGTCCTTCGGTTGACCCTGCAGCCATGGGCGATATGTCTGGAGGCCAGGTACCTGATCCAAATGATCTGGAATATCTGGTGATGTCAGCACTGGAGGAGATCAGAGCCATCAACTGGTGGTATATGTTGTTTATGTTCGCGTTTTTCTTTTTAGGGGGATATTTTCTTTATGCCTCTTTGTTTGCCGCCGTAGGCTCTGCCGTTGGCGATGATATGGGAGAGAGCCAAAGTCTCACGCTTCCCATTACAATACCTATCATCATTGCATTTTATCTCATGATTGTGGTGATCCAGAATCCGAACAGCAATGTAGCGTTTTGGAGTTCCATTTTTCCGCTGTTTGCGCCTATAATCATGCCGGCCCGTATGGCGTTTGACCCTCCGGTTTGGCAGGTGTTTTTGTCAGTAGTTTTGCTGATAGGGAGTGCAGTATTTTTTACATGGCTTAGTGCAAGGATCTACAGGGTCGGGATATTAATGTATGGCAAAAAGACAACGATGAAGGAGCTGATGAGATGGATGTTTGTTAGGAGTTGACAATGGACAATTAACAATGGACGTAGAGGGCTGGACGTAGAGGGGTGTGACAATTAATAAATTCGGTTAGGTGTTTGATGATGTATAATTGATATATAATCAGCTGAAGGGGAGTTGTGATGTGAAGTAAAATTTGTGAATGTTAAAAGATTGTGCGATTTGTGAATAATATATATCTTGCGGGGATTATTTTCATTGTTTAATCCAAATTATTATCATGAAAAAAGTATTACAACTGTTTGTTGCACTGTTTGTTGTGGCTATTGCATTCACTTCCTGCAAGAAGTGCGAAACCTGTACTTTGTTTGATTCAAACGGAGTTGAAGTTCAGATGTATCCTGAGCAATGTGACAAGGATGCCAAGGAAGGTATGCGTGCATCTATGAGTGCTTCTGCTCTCGCGATTAACGGTTCCTATACTTGTGAATAGTTAAGGAATTACAAACTGGATTTTAAAAGGTCATGTTTTCTGAAAAGAGGGCATGGCTTTTTTTTGGGGGGGGGCGTGACAATTAACAATGGACAATGGACAATTAACATAGAGGAGGGAAGCTGATAGTAGCTCAGGCGTGTCATGGTTTTTGCATAAACCGGGAAGCAAATTTGGCGAATGGATCAGGCAAAAACCATGCCACGCCTTCTCCCCCCTAAAGTCATTCCAATTCAGTTTACCGAATCTGGGATGTATATTTGGGGTTAAATTTTGAGGCTGATTCGACATCAAAGTAATTTAGAACCCGATATTTGGAAAAGTCAAATCAAACGCCGGCCGGCTGGGAGCTCCCGAATTCGCGGAGCATAACCATAATCGGTGGTATCACTTATGCCATTTTACTGGTGCTGGCCCTCATGTTTTACCTGGAGCGGACGGTATTTCTCGATATTTCCTTCCACTTATTTTACATCCTCAAGGATGGGACTCTCGCTATACAAAACTACCGTTTCGGAGCTGCCATCACGCAAATATTCCCATTAGCGGGAAGCTGGATGGGTCTGCAACTGGACACCATCATGAAACTCTACTCTGCCGGGTTTGCCCTGGTGTATGCAGGGATATTTTTTGGGATATCTCTTTGTGGGCAATCCGCCCGATATGCAATTATCATGCTTTTGCTGAGTACCCTAATAGTGACGGAGACGTTTTTCTGGATTCAGTCCGAACTTCCCCAGGGGCTTGCCTTAATGGTGTTGTTCTTTTGCCTGGTTGACAAGTTTGCCCCGCTTTCAGGTTCATTGCGCTTTCCCTTGATCTACGGCCCGGTATTAATGGTACTCCTGGTCACCATCGCGTTTATGCATCCCATTATTTTCATTCCGTTTGCATTTGTAGTGCTATTCAGGCTGTTATCCAGCGGGGCGTGGATGATAAACAAAATGGTATACATAACAATATCGATTATATATGCAGGGGTTCTCTTGGTGAAAATGAGTTTCTTTTCCACAGAGTACGATTCTGCCGCAACAGAACGCATTCGGAACATCATTTATCTGTTTCCGGACTATATTTTCCTGCCGGCCAACAAAGTTTTCCTCAGTAATATTTTTCCCAATTATTGGCTGCTGCTTCTTGGCCTGGCTACTGTGCTTGCATTTTACGGCTATCGCCGGATGTGGCTTAAACTAATGCTTGTGTTGTTTTTCTTTGCCGGCCATCTTTTCCTCATTAATGTGAGTTACTTCTATACTACCTTTGGCTTTTATCTGGAGAACCTCTTATTGCCGTTGAGTTTGTTTGTGGCCTTTCCCCTGGCTTTTGATCTGGCTCCTTCTGTACAAAGGAAGCATGTTGTCAGTTCAGTGCTGGCCGTAGTTATGGTGTTCAGCATAATGCGGATTGTTTACACATCAGGGTTTTACACAGAGAGGCTGGAGTATCTCACACAGTGGACTGACCGTGCACGGGATGCAGACATTACCAAACTGATGATCCACACCAGCAAAGTCCCCATGGATACTCTGCTCATGAACTGGGCTACTCCCTATGAATTTTGGCTACTTTCCACCATCCGTCATGGTGAGACGCTTTCAGTATTTTTCACGGAAACTCCGGAGGAGCTTGCCGGGCCTTTCGGGCGATCAGATGTATTTGTTACGCAATGGGGACATTTGCCCTATATCGACCTTCCTGATACTTATTTCAGATTCAATGATACCACTTCAGAGTATGTCGTACTGGATGAACCGCTGTAAACACTGATCAGTGGGGACAAGTCCTGATTGCCTGTACCGTGCCGGAGTGGGTCATTATTCTTTCCAGGTCTGCTTTGGTAAAAGGGTTATGCCGGGCATCGGGGAAGCGGGCTGAACTTACCACGGCCAGCCCGTGTCTGCCATGCAATCTATACACTTTTTCAGCTACACATACAGCATGGTTTTGCCCGGAGCTGTAGTCTCTGCTGATCAATGCTGCTGCAGCTCTCGGTAACTGTTCATTCAGGGATGCCGGTGTCAGTAAAAACGAATCGCGTAAATAAATATCGGGGCGGGATTCGGCAATTTTAATCATGAACTTATCACCATGCTGAAGAGCGAATCCCTCAATATTGAAATACGGATCGTTAAAATAGACCGGTCGGGTGTAGTGAGGCTGGTGATTATAGGTGTACATCAGCCTGAAATAATCGCGGCCACGCGTGGTTTCCTGAATCAGAGCAACACTCTCAACCCAAAGCCCCTCACTGGCCAGTAAACTTGCTCTGTAATTTTGCGTGTACCAGTATCCCAAAGCCACCAGGCTTATTATGAATGCAGCAATAGCTCCAAACACCAGTAGCATTTTGATCTTGTCTTTGCGCAATTCCTTGCGCAACCTCAGATTGTATGCCGTATCAACCTTCCGGTTTATTTTAAACTCGTACTCAAACTGGCCTTGAGCATTTTTCGTCAGATGGATTTCAACCAGTTCTTCTTCAATAAAAAAACTGAGTACGCGCTCGTCCTTCACACCAAACTTCACCAGCAAAATTTTCCCATTGCACTGGATCAGAAGATGCCCCTTGGATGGACTGTGGTATACCACTACTCTATAAGGCTGACCGGGAATACCAACGTATGTCCATTCAACCTTATTCACCGGATATCGAGGTTATTAGCTTCATACTTAGCGCGCTTCAACAGGGATGTGGAGTACATAGTTTCTGCCTGAGCGGTTAGGCAAGCTTCCGGTCAATAGCCAGGGATTGTAGCGTTTAAGATCGCGATAGCTGATCCGGTGTTCCTGGGCAAAAGCTGCAAGATCGTCTATAGTTCGGGTCACATGCACTGGCTTGTAATTGGTGAGCGTAGCAAAGTAATGATCCTCAGGCACATTAAATCCATAATACTCCGGATCATCAAAGATCATTTTGAAGGCTACAATCCTGAAAACATAGCGCATGGTTTCTTCATTGAGGTTCATATCGTAATAAGATTGAGCTCTTTGCTGCCCTATTTCACGCCGAAGCCCATTTTCGCCACGATTGTAAGCCGCTGCAGCCAGGGTCCATGATCCAAACTGGGTGTACAGGTCGCGCAGGTAGCGGCATGCAGCTTCCGTAGACTTGATCAGATGATTTCGCTCATCAATGTCGGCATTGATCTCCAGGCCGTAATTGCGTCCGGTTGCAGGCATAAACTGCCAAACACCCCGGGCACCTGCCGGCGAAGTCACATTGCGAAGATTGCTTTCTGCTACTGCCAGATATTTGAAATCGTCCGGAATTCCATGCTTCTTCAGAATGGGCTCAATAACTTCAAAAAAACGAGGACCGTTGAGCAGATTCAGAATGGTGCTGGAATGCCAGTATGCGTTTACCAATACTTCCCGCATTAATCGTTCCTGTACATCATCAAGGTGCATGGGCAGTGGCTCCCCGGCAAAATCTATCACATCCGGCAAATCAAATGATCTAAACACCTTCATCGCATGCTGAGGGCCATCTGGATTGAACTCCATTTCCATATAAGGCTGCGGACCGTACAAAATCTGTCCGGGATGCTGATAAAACGACCACACCGTATATGCGGTTAGCAAAAGCGCGGGTATACCCAGCCAGTATAATATTTTATTTTTCATAACGTATTTTTTTATAATGCAGCCCGCATGCTTTTGCCGGTGTCTTTTTTTCGTTTGCTTACAGGTACCGTACTGCAGGCTTCACCATACATCACCGATCGGGCAACGGGCATCAGCCGGGCGGTAATATGCATATAAGCAGAAGGCGGTACGGGCTTGGATCCGCAGCCTTTGATAACCACCGGCAGATCGCGGTATTCCTCCCAGGTTTTGCCGGCAATCATCTGCTGATAATAGTGGCTGAGGTATTCATCACGGCGGCCAAAAAAAATCTCCCGGGCTGTGTCGTGCATTTCAGCGGCTACAAGCATATAGGCCCACACGGGAATAATGGCATCGGTACTGCAGAATACCAGAACTGTTTTGTTTTGGTATATCTCTTTGTTGAGGGCCGATAAGGCTGCCCTGAATTCTTTTTCACGGAGGATGAGGCCCTCGTAAAGGTAGTCTTTAAGATCAAAGGTTACCATTTCAACCCGGGGGAAGTATTGCTCCAGGTCAATGGTTTTTAGTGAACTGTTGGCTAATCGGTTGACCGGTGGTTTTTCCATGATATTAAATTATATGCGCGATACTAATGTAATGCTTTAACCAGGGTTTTTATTCAAAGTTTTGCAGGTTTTTTTCAATGGACGATGGACAATGGACAATGGACATAGAGAGGTGGACGATTGGAGTAGACGATTGGAGTGGACGATTGGGGTAGACGATAAGGGGTGGAGGTAGAGGGAGCTTAATTCTTCAATTTGATTCTGTATAAATTCCTTACGCTCAAATGCTCTGCTAACTATCTCCCCCTGTCCTAAAACCAGGAGAGGGGGCCTGGGGGTGAGGGGTTAACCATCCTGCCTCGCCAACACCCTAATAACAACACAAATTCCAAAAATCATTGGTTTCATAACAATGGGTTCAAGGTACATGGGGATTGGTACAGTCGGGCTTGGGGCTGAATGCCCGAAAACGGTAGTATTCGTCTCTTTCTCTGATTTCTCTCTTCTTGCCGGAGGAAGAAAATCGATACGATTCCGTTATATGGAAAGTAGTATCATTCAATATGATCCCTTCCCGCACATAAGCAAGCAAAGGAGGATTTCCCGGATACCACCTTTGAAACTTGATATTGTCACCTTCAACGACAAACAAGCCCCAACAGAATTGATATTTCAAAGCAATTTCGAGTGCCTAACCATCTAACCAATCCGACTCATATGCATCAAAATCACCGTCTCGAAAACCTGACCCTGCAATGATCACTCCATTTCTAAATAAGAAAAAAGTTGAGCTAAAATCTTACTCATAATAATATCCATCCAGTCTAATTTGATCTCCAAGATAATCCTGCATGGGCAGAGTTAATGGATCGGTTTTAAACCAATGTTTGCGGCAGGAGAAACTAAGCATGGCCAAAGTTGAAAATACCACTGCAATCAGTGCTTTTCGATGAATATTTAAAATGCCATAAGCGAGTGTTTATTAAATCGTTAAACCAATCACATCCTGGTCGCTTGCTTTTTCTTCTCCAATGCTGTTTGACAACCGTGTTGAACAATCAGAACAGAAATTGCCTTCCGGATTAATATACTACAAACCATTAGCAATATTAATCAATTCCCTGAATTGTCAACTAATGGTCAAAAAAAGGCCCTAACCTTAACAGTCAGAGCCTTTATACCATTTCTTTTACCAAAAGTTTACTTAACGGGCTGCTTCGTATCTTTTACCTACTTCCTCCCAGTTTATTACATTAAAAAATGCATTAATATAGTCCGGGCGGCGGTTCTGATAATTCAGATAGTAAGCATGTTCCCAAACGTCCAGAGCTAAAATTGGAGTGCCGCTACAATCTGTAACCACGTCCATCAATGGATTGTCTTGGTTAGGGGTTGAACAAACCTTCAGCTTGCCGTTATCAACACAGAGCCATGCCCAGCCCGAACCAAAACGGGTGGCAGCTGACTTGGCAAACTCATCCTTGAATTTTTCGAATGAACCAAAAGCTTCATTAATGGCAATGGCCAGGTCACCATCGGGCTTGCCAGTGCTGTTGGGGCCCATGATTTCCCAAAACAGGTTGTGGTTAAAGTATCCTCCGCCGTTGTTTCTAACTGCTGCGCTGTGTTCCGAAATATGCGCCAAAATTTCTTCTATGCCTTTACCTTCATGTTCAGTACCTTCAATTGCTGCATTTAGATTAGAAGTATATGCCTGATGGTGCTTACCGTGGTGTATTTCCATGGTTCTCGAATCGATGTAAGGCTCAAGCGCATTGTAGGAATAAGGTAAATCGGGAAGTTTGAATGCCATATTGTGTTGGTTTATGCGATGTAACATCGCGATTTATAAATGTAATTTCGATATTTTAACAAGTGAAGGTTTAATTAGTTTTGCCCTACCGGACTAGTCAACACTTCAATTTTGGATAGCGTAAAAACTGCAGAAAACAAGCTGAAAATTGCCCTGATTGAGAGCTATTACACAGGAAGCCACCGGCGTTGGGCAGATGGTGTTTGCCGCCATTCAGGACATCATATCAGTATATTGACAATGCCGGGTCGTCATTGGAAATGGCGAATGGAAGGCAGTGCCGTAACAATGGCCAGGCGAATACAGGCACAAAGTGAACACTGGGATGCATTATTGATATCAGGTTTGTTTAATGTAGCTTCTTTTCGTGGCCTGCTGCGCAAACCGTTTACTGAGTGCCCTGTGGGACTGTATTTTCACGAAAATCAACTCACATACCCCTGGAGTTTGACTGACCCCGATCCCGGAATGCAGCGCGATCACCATTACATGTTTATCAATTATACTTCAGCACTTGCTGCAGATGCCGTTTACTTCAATTCACAATATCATCTGCGGTCATTTATTGATGCACTGCCAGGCTTTCTGGGTCGATTTCCCGACCACATTCATTTGGATACTATTGAACAGATAGAAGCCAAAAGCACCGTAATGCTGCCGGGAATTGATTGGCCGGCACATGATACCTCCGGTGTCATTCAACGACATGAACAACCTGTAATCCTGTGGAATCATCGCTGGGAATACGATAAAAACCCGGAGTTGTTTTTCAACACCCTGTTCAGACTCAGCCACGAGGGCATTCCATTCAGGCTTATAGTAGCCGGTGAGCAAACATCGCAGTATCCGGCTATCTTTGACGAGGCCCGCAACAAACTGATATCCCACATCATCCACTTCGGTTACATCCCCGGCAAAACGCAATATGAAACTTGGCTCAGACAGGCTGACATTATTGCGGTAACGGCTATTCAGGACTTTTTCGGACTGAGTGTGAATGAGGCCATAGCAGCCGGGTGTATTCCTCTTTTACCCAACCGGCTTGCCTATCCTGAACATGTTTCGGCCAGTGAATATCCCCAGCTGTTTTATACCGAAGATGAAGAATTTTATCCGGCACTGAAAAACCTCTTGTCATCCTGCCGCCAGATCGACCGAAAACCTTTGCAGGCGAGTGTGCAGCGTTATTCGTGGCCTATGCTGACCCCCATGTATCAGCAGGCACTGGAAAGGCTTGGTCGGCAAAAAACAATACCTCCATGTTGAGGGTTATAACTGATTAATCTCTTCAAATTGTAAAACACAAATATGTATCCAGCAGAATTAGTAGCTCCCATGAGCAAAGAGCTCAATGATCACGGTTTCGAATCGCTAACCACAGCCGATGCTGTTGATCAGGTCATGCAAAACAACCCCAATACCGTGCTGTTGGTGGTCAATTCAGTATGCGGATGTGCCGCGGGAAGTGCCCGGCCCGGCGTTGTAGCTTCCCTGCAAAACCAGGAAAGCAAGCCTGAAAAGCTGGTGACCGTTTTTGCCGGTGTAGACCGTGAAGCCACCGACAAAGCCCGTGAATACATGGTACCCTATCCGCCAAGTTCACCTTCAGTGGCCTTGTTCAAAAACGGAAAACTGGTCCATTTCCTTGAGCGGCACCACATTGAACGGGCAACCGCAGAAATGATCAGCCAAAACCTCAAAGCCGCTTACGACCACTATTGCTAAACTATTTAACCCTTGTATATTGTTTACAAGCCCTGGCGGAAAACTCCGGCAGGGTTTGTTTTTTCATCATCACTGTTGGCTCCGATGGTAAACAGGCCAATTGCTTTTGCCGTTATGGAAACAATACTTACTGCAACCTGAATCTGAACTCAACTTTACGATGCTGCTAAGGATACTCATTGCTCTTTTCCTCTTCAGTTACTTCAGTTTTTCTTTTCACCGTCCGGTATGGCTGCTGGATGAATACCCGCAAGACTATTTCCGCAAACCCGTAAATCACACCATGACCCTTTCAGGCACTTTTGGTGAGTTGCGGGCCAATCACTTCCATGCAGGCATTGACATCCGGCCTTCAGTACAGGGTCGCGAAGGGGACCCCATTGTGGCCTCTGCCGACGGGTTTGTAAGCCGCGTTCGGGTAGCACCTTCGGGATATGGTCATGCCATTTATATTGACCACCCCAATGGTTACACCACTGTATATGCCCACGTTGAGAACTTCTACCCCGAACTGGAGCAATGGATAAGGGCACAGCAGTACGCTCAGAAAAAGTTTGATGTTGACTTATACCCCGAACCCGGGCGGTTTAGGGTTACCCGTGGCAGCCGGATAGCTACCATGGGTAACAGAGGAAGCTCTTCAGCACCGCATCTCCATTTTGAGATCAGGCATACCTCTTCCCAGGTTCCCATCAATCCGCTGTTGTTTGGTATACATGTACCGGACAACCGCGCACCGGAGCTACGGTTAATCAGGATTTATCATCTCAATCCGGAACATGAGCAGATCAGCGCAGAAACGCGAAATATAGTTCAGCGTGGCGGTCGATACATCATTGAGCCCGAGACATTACATGTGGGAGCCTGGAGGGTAGGGCTTGGCCTGAGTGCCATTGACCGGCTCGACGGGGCACCTATTCAGAACGGCATTTACAGCCTGAGTATGTGGGTGGATGACACGCTCATGTACAACTTTACCATGGACGAAATTGGCTTTGATGAAACGCGCTATCTAAATGCTCATCTCGACTATGGAGAACAGGTTGCCCATCGCCGGTTTTTTCACAAGGCATACAGAATGCCCGGAAACTTTGCCGGTATCTACAATTTGTGCAAGGATGACGGGGTGATTGCATTGTATGAAGGCCGTTCGAGGCAAATCAGGATTGAAGCCGGGGATTTTGCCGGCAATAAATCCTCAGTGCAGTTCTACCTCAGAAGGGCAGCGGTATCTGAGCCCCCAGTGCAGTCGTACCGCTACACATGGCCATTGAATGAAGGCATGGAGATCAGGACCCGGGAGTTAAGACTGGATTTTGATGCCTTCAGGTTTTACGAACACCCGCGTTTGACTGTAGAAACTCACCGGACGACCCCGCTGGGCAATGAATTCAGGATTGGAGAATACACCACGCCTGTACACGAGTTTTTCAGGATAGGACTGCGGCCTGCTTCAGTAGTGCCATACAATGACGAAAAGCTGGTGGTGATACACAGAAGAACGCCGAATGGGCGTGAAGTATCGCTGGGTGGCCGGTACGACGGAAGCCGGGTAAACGCTACGGCCAGAGAATTGGGTTATTTCAGGCTGGAGCTCGACAATACCCCGCCCACAATACGGCCCGTGAATTTCAGCCAGAATATGCGGCAGCAGTCGCGCATGTCATGGAATATTACCGATAATTACCCCACAGGGCCGGGTGTGGCGGCATTCAGCCATTACGAAGCCCGGATCAACGGCGAATGGGTACTGCTGCAGTATGATGCCAAGAACAATTTGTTTTTCCACGATTTTGAAACCCCTCCGGATGGTAAAACCCACACGGTTCATTTAGAAGTAATTGACATAGCTGGGAATAAAGCGACTTTTAAAGGAGAGTTTGTGCGTTGATAAGTTGGGCGTTTTACTTCCTTCTTTAAATATTTACAGTCCATTGTAGACTTATTTCAGAATATGGCTAGGGTTTCTACATTCTTTGGTAAGTGAGTTGCTCAGATGTTGTTGTCAAACGCACCCATTTTCTTTTTGAATAAAGAAATCTCCGTATTAGCAGCTTTGGCGTAAAGAAATGGCAGAAATAGCAGAAAACAGAGCCGGCGCTGTTTGAGCTCGAAGAGCGAGTTTGGCGGCTCCCTGCTATTTATGACATTTTAGCCAAAGCTGCTAATGCGGCGGGGTTTTTGGTTGCTTTTTGACCTGCAGCAAAAAGTAACGAAAGCGGACGATGAAATGAAGTGATTAAGCCAGCAAATCAACAACAAGAAAAAGAGCAGTACCTTAGTCTGCTTAAAGAGCACATCGAAAACTTCTCTGCGCAGCACCATACCCCTCCCAATGCAGTGATGCAAGCCTACTAAGTAAAACTCCCCGCACAAATGAAATTCAAAGCCAATGCTACAAAGTAATATGAACCTATTGAGACTAAGTTAATCGAAAAAAACAGCAATCGTACATTAAAACCACCACATTAAAAAGCTGTAAACTGAGATTATAGCATCCTGACTCAACAAAACTTCAGGTATAGCATTTACTATATAAAAACAAATATAATGACAACGCTAAAACCCGGCGATAAAGCACCCGATTTCAAAGGAACTATTCAGGATGGTAGTGAAGTAAGTCTGGAAAATTTTCAGGGAAAAAAATTGGTATTATATTTTTATCCAAAAGACGATACCCCGGGATGTACGGCCGAAGCTTGCAGCCTGCGCGATGGCTACGAAAGCCTGGAAAAGCACGGCTTTAAGGTGTTGGGTGTGAGCCCCGACAAGGCCGCTAAACACGGAAAATTCATTGCTAAATACAAGCTTCCCTTTGATTTGCTGGCCGACGAAGACCACTCTGTGATGAATGCCTATGGCGTGTGGGGTCCCAAAAAATTTATGGGCAGGACGTATGATGGCGTACACCGCATTACCTTTGTTATTGATGAAAACGGAACCATAGAACATGTCATTGATAAGGTAAAAACAAAGGAACACGCCAGGCAGATACTGGAAAGTTATGCGTAAGCAACATACACTTCTACGTGCCGAATCACGTGCAAAAATCATATATGATGCAACACGATTGTTTATTCAGTTACGATTGCTGATTGTAATGTTATCATGTTTTTGGGGTGCCGGTATTAGCAGCCAAATAAACGCTTTCCAAATGACAGATGATCAATCCTATGCTCAGGAAATTGCCTCCTGGGATTCTCTTCGCCTGGCCAACCTAAAAAGCCCGGAGGGTTGGTTGAATCTGGCCGGATTGTTCTGGCTTCAACCAGGTGTGAACAGTCTGGGGGCTGCAGCCGATAATGACATCGTATTCCTAAGAGGGCCGGCAAACTGGGGCGTGATGAACATAAACCAACAAGAGGTCAGATTTATACCGGCTGAAGGTTTACATGTCAGCACAAACGGGCAGGCAGTAGAACACGAACTCCTCATTTTTAGTCCGGAGATGCAACCCACACCACTCATAGTGGATTCGATGGCCGTGACGATCATCAGCAGAGGAGGAAGAATTGGTATCAGGCTCAGGGATTACAAGCACCCCCGCATTGAAAAACTGGATAAAATTGACCGCTTCGAACCGCAATTGAGATGGAAGATCGAAGCCAAATACCTGAATTTGGATAAGGAAATATTGATATCGGTACCGGATGTGCTTGGGGATGTTCACCAGGAAGTAATCCGGGGTATACTGGAATTTACCTTGGACGGTACTCAACATCGATTTTATCCCATAACTTCCGGCTCAAGGTTGTTCATCATCTTTGCAGATGAGACCAACGGCATTGAAACCTATGGTGCCGGCCGCTTCCTTTATACTGAGTTGCCGGATGATAACAATAGGGTCATTCTGGACTTTAACAAAGCATACAACCCCCCATGTGCTTTCAGTCCTTACGCCACCTGTCCGCTCCCACCTCAGGAGAACAAACTGCCAATAAGCATCACCGCAGGCGAAAAACGCATAACAACCGATTTGGAATAGACATTGGGATGCCTTTAAAACACAAAAGCCGGCAAACGAAAGTTTGCCGGCTTTTGAAACAGTTTAAAAACTGCCTACATTCTTTGAGCGGTAATTCTCACATCTGCTAATTCACCATCGTCATCTAAGTCAACCATTCCAGACATTGTCAACGTATTGTTTACGATTTCCAGATCCATGGTTTCACCCATCAGCTCAATAGAGCTTCCATCTTCACTGATAGCATACACCAATGGAAAATCGAACTCAAAATCTCCAAATTCCGATTCACTGACAATGCTCCATGTTCCGGAACCGGTGGTTCCTTCGTAAGCATTAAACGTCAGCGTAAATTCGGTGTATTCATCGCCCATGAGCTCTTCACCGTCTTCCGTGTAAGAGGTAACATTCCAGGTACCAACTATCTCTTCTTTCACCTGGTCCTGATCTTTTTTACAGGCCGAAAATGTCATTAAAAAACCCGCCATGAGCAGGCTTGTGAATAAAAATGAATTCCTGATCAACATAAAACAAAAATTTGCGGCACTTCCTGGCCGGTTAAAAGTTGGCGAAGATATAAATTTTACACTGAATTTTTAGCATCACTTAATGATTATTATGCCAAATCTTGTCAGCGTTTGCTATCTAATATGGTTTATACAGGGATCAATATGCTATATGCATGGACAATACGGCAGTGCAAATCAGTCTCTTACACCTTGCCAACCACGAATCCTAAACATGCCCCGCAGGTTTCAGGCTTCGTCGTTATAAGCGTGAAACTTCACCCTCAAAAAAGAGCTATCTCAAAAGAAACATCACCTCCCGCCAATAGAGGTTTTTCCGTATAGTCTAACCTAATCCCTATCCGGCAATGAGTTCAGCCGCATCCTCACCCGAAGTCAGTGCACCTTCCATAAAACCCTGCCACTCGGCAATATGCTCTCCGGCAAAAAATATCCGGTTATCGGGTTTGGCCAACTCCGGCAACACATCAAACCACTGATTGGGCTTATACAGCGCATAGGCTCCCTGGCTGTAAGGGTCATCGCCCCAGTAATAACTCACTTGCTTCACAAAATGAGGCATTACATCCCCAAAGCCTGCCTGCAGCGCTTCAGACCATTGTCGCTTTTTATAGTCATCATTTTGCCTGAATACCACATCTGCCTTATCGCCGGTAATGTATGACATCAATACACCGTGTTCGCTTTGCTGATGCTGGGTGCCATGGTAAAAGTAATGCGGCAATACATCAGTGATCATGGCAAAATCCTCTTCATGCCAAAATCTCCTGTTGAACTGGATTGCATTCTTCCCGATCCTGGAATATTGAAGTGACTTCAGCGCCAGAGTTCGCTCAGGTGAAAAAGCCGGATTCCATTCTATTTTTTGCATGGCATAGGTGGGAATGGCACATACCAGATAATCGCCGATAAAGCGGTCTCCCTTTCGCGTTACTATCTCTACACCACCTGGTGTCTGTTTTACGCCGGCCACAGGTTGATTCAGGTGTATATGATCTGACCCGACAGCAGCGGCCAGAGATTGAATAATGCGGGTGTTGCCACCAACAATCTTATAATCCATTTCGTGGTATTCGCTGCTTTCTGCGTGCTCTGCCATGGCTGCAAAAGCAGACACGTGCCTGATCGATTCGCCAAAATCAGTACTGTCCGCCAGCTCCAGTATTCTCAGATCACGATCGGTAATTCCCTTCTCTTTCAAATAGCGCCACCAGTCAAATCTATCCATGGCTCTGTGCTCAGCCTCATCCATGTCCAGGTAGGCCGCCTTCAATGATTCAAAAACCGTCT
Organism: Saprospiraceae bacterium; assembly: GCA_050485785.1. Lineage (GTDB taxonomy): Bacteria > Bacteroidota > Bacteroidia > Chitinophagales > Saprospiraceae > JBJHCA01. The sequence goes on from JBJHCA010000006.1 coordinate 15,811, forward strand.
CCCATTGCGTGTCAAACGACCATGAATCCGCATCGGAATATTCACCTTCGTACAAAAGATGCTCATAGAATCGGTTATCCCGAAGCTCAAGGCCAAACTGCCGGCAACGCGCAATCAGGCGCTCATGGGAAGCACCTACCCATTCTGCACCCAGTTCCACCACCAGATTTTCACCGGCATCCATGGTGTGTGAAAAAATCCGGCCGCCTAGCCGGTTTCGGGCTTCAATTACCGTAACCTCAGCACCCAGTTCCTTTAGTCTGTTTGCACAACCAAGACCGGCAATGCCGGCTCCCATTACCAGTACACGGGGCTGCATCCGCTTTCTGATTCCCAAATGCAGAGGGCTAGGACTCAACAGCATGGTTCCGGCAGCCAAAAGGCCCGACTGCCGCAGAAATTCTCTTCGTTTCATTGTTTTCATAGGGGATATCATTTTGTGGGGTATAAAATTATGCCTCCTTAAACTTGCTGCAAATTACATGATGCCGTTCACTCATTTGTCGATTATTTCTCTCTTTTTTAACACCATGCGCACTTTTATCATTGGATAGGCATAATTTTATACCCTAAACTGATCGGCATGCTACGCATATACTGGTTCCTGGTTTTGGCTTCACTTGCTGCCTTTGCCGGATGCAACAAAGATGACGACGACAACCCCAATGATGGAAGTCGTTTTTATATTTCATTCAAGGTCAATGGCCAGCAGTATGAATACCGCAGTACACCTGAGCACTTCAATATGGAGGTGTTCTGTATGCACAATAACCCCAATGCATCCATGACTTTATACGCAACATCAGTTATAGGAAAACTGAATCACGCTGCCTCTATGAAAGATGAAATGCAATTGGTAGTGACTATGCCATCACCGCTTCAAACCGGCATTACCTATACATCCGGTGCAACAACAGGGGCCGGTCAGCAGCAAGCCGAAGCTTTCCTGCTCACCTGGTATAATGCACAGGGTGACATTTTCCAGTGTAGTTTCAGTCATGATGTTTTTGGACATGAAAGTAACGGCAGGTTCACTATTGCTGAAATTGTGTCCGATGGATTAAAAGGGACTTTTTCCGGTACGTTCTACAACAGTGATTTCACCCAGTCGATCACTGTAACGGAGGGCAGATTTTACGCATGGAGAATTCAGTGAAGCAGGTTAGGCTTAGTGTTTGATCACCAGTCTGGCACTTCGGGGAGTTTCAGATTCACTCATCAGCAAAACGATGTAGTTTCCCTGCTGCAGGTGCCCGACCTGCAGGGTGTGTTGTACTGAATAACGGTCCAGTGTAATGCGATATACTTCTCTGCCCAGCATATCAAAAATCGCGGCTACATTGAACATTGTGCCAAACTCATGCTCAAAGTTTACTGTATTGGAAGCCGGATTGGGGAACAGTACGATGTTCATTTCAGGTTCCGGGTTTGTTGAGGAAAAATCACACGCTACGTCCAGCTTCACCTGAAAATGCTCCAGAATCATATCTTTCACAAACTGACACCGCAGTTCATTGAACTGCTTGAGAACGGCCACCCTCGAGTACCAGAACCATTCGGCTTCGGGCCATTGGTGCCGGATGATATGGGTGCCTATTTCCGGTGCATAAGTATGGTAAAATTCCATCAAAATGCTGTCCATCCGCGAGGTACGGAAAGTGGTTTCCATGTGCCATGCCAACCGGTTGAGCAATGCCTCCTTGAATGACTTGTTTTTGATGAGTTTGCGGAAACTCAGATTACCCCACTGGAATACCGGCCACGAATTGGATACAGAATCCAACAAGTTGGCTATGATGTCATATTGGTAGTTCCAGCCAACATCATCGTTGTCAAAACTGATCCAGCGCCATTTCCCGGCAGGCTCTGCCTGCCTCCAGATCCGTACGTTGTTTGACGGCCAGTCATACGCCCCCATGTAGATCTTAAAAACATAATAGTCCAGGAAATTATCAAAATCCACCATTTCCTTGAACTGGGCATAACTGCTTTCTTGAGTAAGATCGTGCTCTTCAAAAAAATTGAACAGTTCTCCGTACCCTTCATGCTGTTCATCGCCAAAATGATGCGTCAGCAGGTCAACTAGATCAATATTATCCCTGTGAATGCCGGTAAGCCGTTCTATGTAGTTTTCGTGGATGCGTTCACGCAAATTGTGAATGCCCCAGTATTCACCGTTGATATATACGATCACCGGTTTCCAGGCCTGTGCTTCAAAATTCATGTCCCAGCCTATGGCTGATGCCCAGGCGTCGTTAAACATGGTATAGATAAAATCCTGCCCGGAATTGCGCAACAATAGATGGTTATAAGACTCATGCGGCCTTTGATCAAAAAACGGATAGTCGAAGGTTGGATGGCTGTAAGAAGCCCTGGCATAAAGTCGCAGACTTTTAAAAGGGAAGATCCGGCTCAGTCCGCCATGTATTCTGATCCCGGCTTCCTGCACCAGCAGCGGAATGCCGGTGGTGTCAAAAATCTCGATGTGTACGGGGCGTTCCCAATCCATTCCCCTGCCGTAATAATTGCCGGTGTATGCCGATGGTGCCGCTTCATAGGCCGCACCGGGAATATAAATACCGGTTTCATGGTCAAACAGGTGAAGGCTGTCAATACTCAAGGAGAATACCGGCATGGTATGTGGAAATGAGTCGCTAAAAAAGTACGTGGCCGTAACAATTTCTCCCACAGGCTGACCCCAGAACATGGCCGTTGCACGCACCACGGTAGCCATGGGCGTTTCACCTGAAGGTCCTTTCCAGTAGTATCCGTGAAAAACCGGATCAGCCGAAGTGTTGATGTCCATAAAGCGGGCCTCGCTGTAAGGACGCGGTGCAACTGTCACAGAACCGGTATAAAGCATGGATTGTGCACCGGGCTCATCGCCGTTCAGGGTATATCTTATTTCCAGGCCGGGCATGGCCGAGGTAATGGTCAGATCAAAAGGTTCCTGATACAGACCGGCGGTATGGCTAAAGCTGAGCAATTCCTGCCCGAATGCTACTTCTTGCCGGATGGCAAGACCAAAAAAAGTGATGAAAAATAAACAATATAACTTCCGCAAAATCATCCTGTTTCTACAACCTCCTCTCAATAACGGGCGAAGGTAGCTAAATGTAGACAGCCGGCCTAAAAATCCTTCCTGTTCCCGATTATACAGACGGCAAATGATCGTCTTGGGTTGGGTTTAACCGGATATTGACATCTCTGTGGGGCACGGGTATCTGGATTCCTTCGCGTTTGAAAGCCTGTTCAATGGCAAAGCGAAGGTCGCTTTTTACGTCTTCTATAAAAAGAAACTCGCTGCTCCAGATGCTGAGCTCAAAATGCAGGGCGTACTCGCCAAACCGGATGAGGCGTACAAAGGGTTTGGGGTCCTTGTACACTTTGCCGTGACGGGAAGCAGTTTCGAGCAGCAGTTGCCGAACCCTGGCCGTATCGGAGCCGTACATTACCGGTACTTCGATAGTGAAGCGGGCTTTATGATCATTATTGCTCCAGTTGATCACTTTGTTTTGGACCAGCTTTGAATTGGGAACGACCACTACGATGTTGTGGCGGGTGATCACCTTGGAAGTTCGCAATCCGATGTGGGTCACCGTGCCGATAAACTCATCTACCTGCACTGTATCACCGGCTTCCACGGCACGGTCAAACAGCAGGATAAACCCGGAAACGAAATCGCTGAAAATCGATTGCAAACCCAGTCCTACACCAACCAAAAGAGCCGCTGCACCTCCAAGAATTACCGTAAGGTGGAATCCGAGATACTGCATGGCCAGAATAAAGGCAAATGTGTAGATCACGTATTTTACAAGCTGATTGAACGCATGCCGGCTGCCCGTATCAATGCCTTGTTTGTAGTAATATCCGTTCAGTATCTGGATGACGATCCATATGATAAGCTGTGCAAAAACTATGGCCAGTATAGCCTGCAGCAGGCTGCTGAGCCGAAAAGTATAGTTCTCCTGCTCAAAAATGATCCAGTCCCAGCCGGCCATGCGCAATACCAGAATTCCCAGAAAGAGGTACAGCAGTACTGAAAAAACATTGCTTAACTTGGGAACAACTGCCGGCTTTCCTCCCCGGTGTTCAAGCAACCTGCTGTACCATTCCAGCACAATTTCACTCAGTATGCTGTCAATCAGCCGGGCTGCCGTAATCAGAAGTACAAGCAAAATGATAAGACTGACACTGATTTCGTTCTCATTCAGTTCAAGGGCAGTAAAATCCAGGCCCAGCAACCTGATCGCTGTATAAAACAGCCCGAATATAAGCAGCCACGTCAACCTGGAACCCAATCGCCGCCTTCCTGCCTGATTGGCCAGCAGATTCTTAAGCAACCGGGGAAGCAGGCTTTTCATCAACAGCCTGTAGATCAGAAATGCCAGCAATACCGAAAGGATCACTCCGCACACCTGCAGCCAATTGATCTCAGTACCGTTTACGGTAAACGCAATCTGATTGAACCAGTCTAAAATAGGTGTCATGCAGTGCTCAAACTATGGTTACGGACACAAATGTAATACCTGTAAATCAGGCCACATAAAAAATCAGCGGAGCGCAGTGGTTCAGATTCTATGACCGGGATGAGCGAAATACTCTTCCTGCAGATCTTCGGCCTGCAACCTGATGTTTACCTGACATTGATATTGAACAAGTCCCGCATGCGCTTCTTCAGTGCGAGCAGCTCATCCCTGAGTTGAGCAGCAGTGATAAAATCCAACTCTGCGGCGGATTCCTTCATTCTTCGCTCGGTTTCGGCAATCAGCTTTTCAAGCTGGTCTTTAGACATATATGAAATCAGCGGGTCAGCTGCAATACTCAAGGGTTCATCTTCGCTGTAAACAGCGGCATCACGCGTGCGCTGATCAAGCAGCGAACTTTGCTTCATAATATCTTCCCGGCTTTTGAATACAGTGGTTGGAGTTATGCCGTGTTCTTCGTTATAAGCCATTTGAATAGCTCGTCTGCGATTCACCTCGTCAATGGTTTGCTGCATGCTTTTGGTAATTTTATCCGCATAAAATATTACCAGGCCATTGGCATTCCGTGCAGCACGGCCGGCAGTCTGTGTCAGTGACCGCTCGTTCCTTAAAAACCCTTCCTTGTCAGCATCCAGTATAGCTACTAATGATACCTCAGGTAAATCAAGACCTTCCCTAAGCAGGTTTACTCCTATCAATACATCGAATTCACCCAGCCTCAGATCGCGGATAATCTCAACCCTGTCCAGAGTATCTATCTCCGAATGCAGATACCTGCAGCGTACATTGATATTGCTCATGTATTTGGCCAGTTCCTCCGACATGCGCTTGGTGAGCGTAGTTACCAGTACCCTTTCCCCGCGTTTCACCCGCTCGTCAATTTCCTCCAGCAGATCATCGATCTGATTAATACTGGGCCTCACAACAACCGGGGGGTCAAGAAGCCCGGTTGGCCTCACAATCTGCTCAACCACTACGCCGCCGGTTTGCTCCAGTTCATAATCCCCGGGAGTGGCACTCACATAGATCACCTGATTAATGAGGTCCTCAAACTCGGTAAAATTAAGCGGGCGGTTGTCCAAAGCTGATGGCAGTCTGAAACCGTGCTGTACAAGGTTCAGTTTCCTGGCCCGGTCACCTCCCCACATTCCCCTAACTTGCGGTACGGTTACATGGCTCTCATCAACTATCAGCAAAAAATCCTCGGGAAAATAGTCAATGAGGCAAAATGGCCTGGTTCCCGGTAACCGCCCGTCAAAATGGCGCGAATAATTCTCCACGCCTGAACAATAGCCCAGTTCTCTGATCATCTCCAGGTCAAGGGCAGTTCTTTCCTTCAGCCTCCTGGCTTCGAGAAACAACCGTTCAGCTTCAAAATACCGCACCTGATCATTCATTTCCTCTTCAATCTGTCTGATAATATGATTGAGCCTTTCTTTTGGTGCTACATAAAGATTAGCAGGAAATATAGCAGCGTGCTTCAGCGGTGCAATCCTTCTTCCAGTTTCCGGATCGTAACTCTCAATCTCCTCAATTTCATCGCCAAAAAAGATGATGCGGTATCCGTAGTCCACATAGGGTAAATTCACTTCAACCGCTTCCCCGCGCACCCTGAAATTGCCCCGGTCAACCACATGGTCAGACCTGGAATACAGTCCGGCTACAAGCATATGTAGCAGGGAATTGCGCGAAACGGTCTGCCCCGTATGGATCCGAATGATCCCTGCTTTATAGTCCTCGGGGTTTCCCATACCGTAAATGCACGACACAGAAGCAACCACAATAATATCTCGCCGGCCTGAAAGCAGAGAAGTGGTGGCCTTCATCCGCAGTTTATCCACCTCGTCATTGATCGACAGGTCTTTTTCGATATAAGTGTCTGAACTTGAAATGTATGCCTCGGGCTGATAGTAATCGTAATACGACACAAAATACTCCACGGCATTCTCCGGGAAAAACTGTCTGAACTCTCCGTAAAGCTGGGCTGTCAGTGTTTTATTGTGCGTCAGTACCAGCACCGGCCGGTTTATGGCTGCAATCACATTGGCCATGGTAAATGTTTTACCGCTGCCCGTAACACCCAGCAATGTCTGAAACCGCTCCCCGGCATTCAGGTTCCTGACCAGCTCGGCTATTGCCGAAGGTTGATCACCGGTGGGTTCGTAGTTCGATATCAGCTGAAAACTCGACATAGGGCTACAAATATAGACATTATAACAGCCACAACACCGCAAGGGTGAAGCAATGTTTTAAACGTGTATCTGAGATTTACAATATTTCTAAAAGTTCAGTTATAGCAGTCAGTCCTGTCATTGAAAGGGTTTTTTATTCTGGATAACTTTTTGTTTTGCCTTGCTGCCCTTCACAGCAGATATATGCTCAAAATAGACTTCCCATACCATTGTCATCGGGTGTATGCACAAGAACACCGAAGCTTCGCATTCCACAAATACTTTACTTACATTTGTAGCCCCAAATAAAGCACACTCAGTATGGATCTGAATAAAGTTATCGCCATCAGCGCATTACCCGGGCTCTACCGCATGGTAGCCAATAAGTCCAACGGTTTGGTCGTAGAAAGCCTCGAAGACGGCAAACGCCGCTTTGTTTCCGCCCGACGGCACAATTTCACTCCGCTCGAATCGATCTCCATTTATACCTTTACCGACTCGGTTGAGCTGGACAAGGTTTTTCGCAATATGCGCGATCAGATAGAAGACAATCCGCTTCCCGCTTCAGATGCAGGTTCCGAAGAATTGAGGGAATATTTCCTGGATGTATTGCCCGATCACGATACGGAACGCGTACACATAGGCGATATCAAAAAACTGATTCGTTGGTATTCTGCACTTAACAGCTATGGTTTGCTGAATGACGAAGATCAGACTGACACAGTGGAAAAAGACAATGACCGGGCCGAAGGAACATCCCGGCCGGATGAAGAGGAAGATGCCTCCCCGGCATAGCAATGCTAAAAGCCGGCTCCATGCAGTTGCTCAGAAAAATCAGATTCCTGCTTGTTCCCTACCGTAACTGGATAGCCGGACATATAGCAGCCAGCATTTTAATGGCTGTATTTTCCGTAATCAGTATTCCTGCAATCATTCCGTTTTTACAGCTATTGTTCGGAGAAGTGCCCCGGGTTGAATCCCCTCCGGAAAACTGGCGAAACATTGGCGACATTGCCACTATGGCGTATTACCACATGGGGCGGTGGATTGAAGCCATGGGGCAATCCAATGCTCTGCTGGTGGTTTGCGGTGTACTTATCGGTATTTTTCTGCTGAAAAACGCTTTCCGCTATCTGGCTTTGTTTTGTATGGCCCCTATTCGCACCGGAATTGTGCGCGACCTGCGAAAGAAGCTTGTCCATTCATGGCTTTCCAATCATATCCAATATTTCACTTCCGGTAAAAAAGGGGACATGCTGTCGCGCATCACCACCGACATCCATGAAGTGGAATGGAGTATCCTCAGTGCTCTGGAAGCCATGGTTAAAGAACCTCTGCTTATTATCGGTGCATTGGCAATGATGTGGCTCATTTCACCGTCGCTCACCCTTATTGTTTTTGCCCTGATCATAGTGATGGGTACCATTATCGGGATGATTGGCAACAAACTGCGGCGGCAGTCAGGTAACGTTCAGCACTGGGTGGGTAAAATTACCTCCAAAGCCGAAGAGCTGATCAGTGGTCAGAAAGTGATCCGTGCATTTAATGCCGGGCCGTATATTGCCAAAGGCTTTGACCTGACTAATGAAAAACACCGGTATTACTTTCAGCGGCTACTCTGGCGAAAAGACCTGGCTTCGCCGCTTTCGGAATTTCTGGGGGTCATGGTGGCCGGAATCATACTGTGGACGGGTGGACGATATGTATTTGACGGGGCACTTCAGCCTGCGTCTTTCATTGCATTTGTTTATGCTTTCTACAGCGTCATTACCCCGGCCAAGGCATTCGCCACGGCATATTTCAATATCCGCAAAGGGAATGCCGCACTTGACAGGTTGTATGAAAGCTTTGATCATGAAAAAGAAACGAACGGAGCATTGACTGTTACAACCAATGGTCAGCCGGTTTTTTCCCGAACCCTTCAGTTTAAACAGGTCTCATACCGGTATCCCGGTAAAAATGAAGATGCCGTGCATAACATTTCCTTTACTGTTCCAAGGGGTTCCAATACAGCTTTGGTAGGTGCTTCAGGTGCCGGAAAAAGTACTGTTCTCGATCTCATGTTGAGATTTTACGCACCGCATTCAGGCCAAATCCTTATTGATGATCAACCTGTTGATCTGTATAGTATCAGCGATACCCGTAGCCTCTTTGGCATTGTCACCCAGGATCCCTTCCTGTTTCACGATACCGTAGCTGAAAACATTGCTTTCGGAAAACAAGGGATTACCCGGGATGATATCATCAGGGCTGCACAGGCTGCACATGCCCATGAGTTCATCATGCAACTTCCGCAACAATACCAAACAGTGGTCGGTGACCGGGGGCTCAGGCTCAGCGGAGGTCAGCGCCAACGCTTAACCATTGCTCGCGCCGCATTGCTTGATCCAGCCATACTGCTCCTCGATGAAGCCACATCTGCCCTGGATGCAGAAAGTGAAATGATGGTCCAACTTGCGCTGAAAACTGTTATGGAAAACCGAACCACCATTACCATCGCCCATCGGTTATCTACCATTATCCATGCCGATCAGATCATTGTAATTGACCGGGGTAGGATAGTAGAAACCGGCAAACACCGCGATCTGATAGAACAGTCTGAAACTTACCGCAATATCATGCAACTCTGATTTCTGACACTATTATTCATTAGCTTTGTCCAAAATTTGAACCATGAAAGTAATCTTTACTCCAGCAATTTTTCTTTTCGCAATTGCGCTGCATGCCCAGGTTACCATAACCAACAGCATTTTTCCTGGTGCAGGACATTCACTGTATTACCAGACTTCCTTTGCTCTGCAAGGATTTGAACCCGGTCAGGCAGGAGCCGATCAGCAATGGGACATGACTCAGCTTACGGTTCATAGTTCCGACACCATGCATTTCTTCCACCCCGCTGAAGGTAATTATTCCGGCAGTTTCGTTTTTGCCGACTTCATGATTAAAATGGACAGTGCCGAAGTGTATGGCCGCACGCTGGCCACACGGGTTGAAATGATCGGAATTGCCGGACCGGATCCTTCCGGTTTTGGCTTGTTTGATTCCATCAATGTGCCCATCAACCCGCCTCAGCGATTGTATGAAGCTCCGCTTGTATTTGGCCATACAAGTCAGCACAATGCTGAAATTAAGATTACTTTGCCCGGTATCCCGGAACTGGAAGGGCTTGAACTGGACATTGATTCAGTAAGAATTAAACTGGTAACCAAGCGAAGTGATGAGGTGGATGCCTACGGAACGCTCATGTTGCCGGGAGGTACTTATCAGGTACTCAGACAGCGGCAGGAAACAATAACCTCCATCGAAGTAGAACTGCTGATACAATTGCTTCCCCCGCCCATCCCACCGGTGTGGGTTAATCCATCTCAATTTGGCCTGGATATCGGGCTGCCGTCTGATACTTCAATGGCGTATGTGTTTTTTGCCGAAGGACAGAAAGGTCACGTTGCCCGCATAGATATGGCAGATGAAGAAGAGGTGATGTCTGTTCAATACAAAACTGGGGATAATGTTACCGGAGTGCGGACTGATCTCAGCACCATGGGGTTTCGTGTTTTCCCCAATCCGGCAAGCCATACTCTGGTCATAGAATCCCCTGAGGGACTTGAACAGGACTATGTTTTCAACCTTTACGATATCAGTGGGAAAGTGGCTGCTCATGGTCAGTTTTCGGGAAGCCATCAGCTCAATGTGAGCAGTCTGCCCGGCGGAACCTACATTCTTGCCTTGTATCACAACGATCAAAGAATTGGAAGTAAAGCCATACTGATAAGATAAGCAGGCAATCCATTGGCAGATAAAGCAGGAGTCAATGCTGTGAGAATGGCCGGAATGTAATCAGAGTTACACTTGTGACAGAGAGTTTAGGCTAATTTTACATGATCCGGAAACTGTGTAAGAGTAGGGGCTTTATGAACAAAAAGGTATACAATAAAATTAAACTGCACAGCACAGCCATCTGGGTATTGATTCTGTCGGCCCTGTCATCACTGAATGCCCAAAACCCTCTTTTTATCCCCGACACCCTGAGCGGAGATACCATAGTTTTGAATCTGCAGCATGGCAGTATAGCGTTGGTTGAAGGTGTACAAACCGCCTCCATGGGAGCCAACGGCAACATCCTGGGCCCAACACTGATACTCCACAAGGGGCAGCACGTGCAAATGATGGTCAATAACCAACTCAATCAACACTCTACCATCCACTGGCATGGTATGCACGTAGCCCCATGGAACGATGGCAGCCCTCACACGCTCATCCATCCGGGAATGACATGGATGCCTGAGTTTACCGTACTAGATCATGCTTCTACTTACTGGTATCATCCCCATCCGCATCACATGACTAACCTGCAGGTTTCATTGGGGATTGCCGGGCTCATTATTGTCCGCGATGCTGAAGAAGCTGCCCTTCCGCTGCCACGAAGTTATGGTGTGGATGATTTTCCCGTAATCATTCAAACCAAAGACCTCGACAATGACGGGCAGGTAGTGGTGTTTTCGAACAACGACGACTTGCTGATGGTGAATGCCACCTTTGACCCGGTACTCGACGTACCTGCTCAGGTGATAAGACTTCGCGTTCTCAACGGTTCATCGCAACGAGTTTTTAACCTGGGCATGAGTAATGGTCAAACTATGTTCCAGATTGGCACAGATGCAGGCCTGCTTAGCGGCACGTATGCCACTCAGCGTATCAAACTTTCTCCCGGCGAACGGGCCGAGATTTTGCTCGATCTGGATGAAATGTCCGGCACTGTAATTCATCTGATGAGCTATGCTTCAGAACTTCCTAATGGCATCTACGGTGCTGCCAATCCGGGAATAGGACCCGGCATGGTGCTTACCGGATATCACCCCAACCCGCTTAACGGAAATAACTTTAACATTCTGCAGCTCAACATAGGCCCTGCAACCGATAATCCGGTTATTGGAATACCGTCAAGCCTTGTGAATATCGAGCCGATTCCGGAAAGTGCTGCACACCTTACACGTCCATTTACTTTTGATGCCATGAACATGGGCCCGACACAACTTGATGGCCATTTTTGGATTAATAACACCCCGTTTGATATCGACAAAGTGAACTTTACGGTTGCACTCAATGCCGTGGAGATTTGGGAAATTACTAATCATACCGCCATTGCCCATCCGTTTCACATGCACAACGTTCCCTTTTATATTATCGACCGCAACGGAATTCCGCCCCATCCCGGTGAGCAGGGCAGAAAAGACGTGGTGCTGGTCAATGCCATGGAAACTGTTCGCTACATTACACAATTCACCAATTTCAGCCACCCCGATCTGCCTTACATGTATCATTGTCACATGCTCACCCATGAAGATGACGGAATGATGGGCCAGTTTCTGGTACTGGACGAAGGCACCAATATCCGGAACGCCAACCTGTATGCTGATCCGGTCATTCATCCCAATCCGGTACAACATCATTTTTATCTGCACACACTGGATGAAATTGCCCATGTTTCCATTTATGACCTTCTGGGCCGAAGCATTAGCGATTTCCGGTTTTACCGGGATGGTAACAAGGTTGAAGTGGCAGGCCTGAGTACAGGAATGTACATCCTTCAATTGCATTACATAGACGGCAGAACTGACACACTCCGTTTTATCCGGCAGTAGTTTCACATCCTATGAAAACTTAGTTGTTCATTACCTGATAGCGGTAATCAGGCGCATTCCCTGTGAATTTGAAGATCAGATGCTCAGCAGCCTGAGTACAACAAAAAATTTTACGACCGGGTTAAACGTTATGTGTTGAATACCTAACCCAAAACTACAAACAATGAAAACCCCAGTTTTTCAAGTCTTCCTCATTTTATTAGGCTCGCTGGTTTTTTCAGCCTGCCTCAAAGAGCCCCACACTATTACATCCCATGATTGGGAATTCAAAACCATCCACAAGCCCAACGGTGAGCGAAAAGGAACCGGTAAAAAATACACCCTTACGTTTACGGGGCCCGCTTCTTTCTCCTACAACACCGATGTAAACAGTTGCTGGGGCAATTACATTTCCGGCCCGCATGATCATATTGATTTCAGTATGCCGGCTTGCACCGAAGTGTGCTGCGACAGTGAGTTTGCACAACTTATCGGTCAGTATCTGTACCAGGTTACCTATTTCGAGATCAGGGGAAGAAACCTTAACCTTAAAGGCCCGGGTGGCTTGCAGATTGATCTGCGACGACGTTAATCAAAACCGTGAGAACTGCTAATAGGTGTGTCGGCTTCCGCTCCATCCATGATCAGGCGGAAACTGTCTGCCGCATGCTTCTGCATCAGGTTCCATAGGAGTGCCCATACTGTCGTTCCAGCGATTGAGGAACCCGAATAAGGAAATAACACCCAGCATTTCAACTATTTCTCCATCATTCCAGTACTCCTTCAGGCGTGTTTTCAATTCTTCGTCCACATCTGAAGGAGCTACTGATGCTGCCCGTGCAAAATCGAGAGCAACCCGCTCTGCTTCATTAAAAGCAGGGTGTTGATGGTAATCCCAAACATTCCTGAGTTTTTCCTCATCAGCCCCATATCGTTTTGCAGCCAATGCAGCGTGTGCCTGGCAGTATTCACAGCCGGCTACTGCGCTGCTGATCAATGCTATGAGCCTTTTTAGCACAGAGGTAACACGCCCGTGATTAGCCATCACTGCCTTGTTCAATACGACAAACGCCCTGGCTATTTCCGGCCTCAATTGCATGGTGAGCAGGCTGTTTGGGTAAAAGCCCAGAGTTTCATGATAAAACACGATGATTTCCTTTAAGCTGTCATCTTTGATGTCATTCAGGGGACTTATCAGCGGATTTTTCATAAATATCTTTTTGTTAGGTGCATCTGTGCACCTGTAGCTGTTTATCGCAAAAATTCTGCCACATCAACTTTCTTTAGCCTGACAAGCCTGTTGAAACACCATAAACTGCCGGATCTGTAAATTGAAGTCGGAAAAGAATCAGGTCTTTTGTTTCTTCTTTTTAGCTGCCGGAAACAGTACATTATTGAGGATAAGGCGGTAACCCGGAGAATTTGGATGAAGGTTAAGGTCTGTGGGTGGATCGTTGACAAAGTGGCGATAATCTTCAGGATCATGACCTGCATAAAACGTCCAGGTTCCCATACCAAAGGTGCCATGAATGTACCTGGCTTCATGGGCACTGCGGTTCTCACCCAGAATGGTAACATTGGGTTTGATGTATTGCTTTTTGAATGCTGTGGTCTGACCCATAAAGCCCTTAACAACGCGAGTATGATTCTGAGTGAGCATGGTAGGAACCGGATCCCATTTGGCCGAAAATTCAAACAAGGTAAAGTAATCGTGTTCCTGCCTTACCTGCCTATCCTGAGTATTGTCAATGGATGAAAACTCATATTCCAGCGGATTGCGCACCAGGGTAAAATCACGGAATGCAAAGGTTCTGGAGAAATCGAGTTTTTCATCTGCATTGGGATCCATGGGATCCCCGTCAAAATACTCGTGAACAATATCCACACCCTCTGCGGCAAGTGCAATATCATAGGTATCGGTAGCTGCGCACATGGCAAACATAAAACCACCCGCCCCAACAAATTGCTTGATCTGTTTAACTACGGCTAGTTTGAGTAGTGAAACTTTGTCAAAGCCGAGCTCAGCAGCCAGCTTCTCCATTCTGGCTACATAGTTCTGGTACCATGCATGGTTGTGGTATGCGCGGTAAAATTTGCCGTACTGACCTGTGAAGTCTTCGTGATGCAGATGCAGCCAGTCATACTTCACGAGTTCTCCATTCAGTATTTCCCTGTCATAGATCACATCATAAGGTATTTCAGCATAGGTCAGTACCAGGGTAACGGCATCGTCCCAGGGTTCAATTTTTTCACCCCTTGCATCTTCAGCCGGAGTGTAGACGGCAATTTTGGGCGGCACTTCCAGTTTGATGGCCTCCATGTTGGCTTCCGGATGATTGATCTCTGCGAGTATCCTGTTAAACTGAGCGTCAGGTATCACCTGATAGCTGACATCGCGGATGATGCATTCGCGTTCAAAAAGAGGCGTGTGAACAAAGGCAAAACTTCCGCCGCGGTAATTGAGAAGCCACCATGCATCAGTTTCGTGTTCCAGCACCCAGTAGGTGATCCCATAGGCTTTCAGGTGGTTCCGCTGAACCTCGTCCATTGGAATCAATATATAGGCAGCATGTAATTGAACCGCTGTAAGTATAATCACTAGGAACCCGAGGAATGATCTGAACATATGTGGCAACTTTATGAGATTGATCTGATGGTATTGGTCTGGTATATACGTATAAAACGGCTAAATCGTTTACGCACACCGGCTTTTTAACGAAATACAAGGAGTCTGCCACTGTCAAGTTTCAGCAATACAAATATGAGAATGGTAAAAGATAACAAAGACGACCCACCATAGCTGAGGAAGGGGAGAGGAATGCCAACCACCGGTACCAGCCCCATGGTCATGCCAATATTGATAAAGTAATGGAAAAATATGATGCCGGCTACACTGTAAGCATACACACGTACAAATCTGGACCGTTGCCGTTCTGCCAGATAAATAATCCTGAGCAGCAGCAGCGTAAATAAAATCACTATGGCCACCGAGCCGATAAATCCGTGCTCTTCCCCCGCCGTACAAAAGATAAAATCCGTGCTTTGCTCCGGAACATAGTTGTATTTGGTAAGGGTTCCCTGTAAAATTCCCTTTCCAGAAAATCCGCCTGAGCCAATAGCCAGCTTTGACTGGGTAAGATTATAGAGCGCTCCCAGCGGATCAGTTTTGTGAGGTTGTAGCCAGACGTTTAGTCTGTCCTGTTGATGTGGCTTTAGAATATTGTCAAAGGTATAATCCACAGAAAATGCCAGCCCGGCACTAAGTACCAGTGCAACACCGGTATAGATTAAAATATTCCAATGTTTCCTCACAGCCAGGATGATTCCCGTTACCAATACCAGTGCAGCATTGATGTAAAACGCATCAAGGGCATAACCAAAGTACACCGCTGTTCCTGATGTGGCTACAATAATGGCATAAAACAACATCTTATACGGCAGATCATGCCAGTGCAACAGCAAAATGAGCAGGCCAAGCAACACGAGTATCAAAAAAACTACCGTGAGCGGAACCACAAGAGCCGAGATGAACAACAGCACCCCAACTATGGCCACCACATACGGCAAAGGTGGCATACCTTCTCTGAATAAAGGCAGCATAAGCGCAACAAATACCAGGGCCGTTCCAAAGTCGCCCTGCAGAAGAATCAGCAATACGGGGATTGCCAGTATGATACTGATCCTGAACTGATGTCTGGGCACTTTAAGGCTTACATCATGCGAGCTCAGGTAAGCTGCTATGGCCAGTGATGTGGCAAATTTGGCCAGCTCAGCAGGCTGGAAGCGCCCTACACCTAAATCGAACCATGACTTTGAACCGGCAACTTCAATACCTATGAACAAAACCAAAACAAGCAGTATGAGCGAAAAAAAGTATATCGGGTTGGCAAATGCCCTGTAAAAAGAACTATCGATAATCAAACATATTCCTCCCACAATTACACTGATGCCGATCCAGGTGAGCTGTATTTGGAAACGGGCCGGTAAATCCCAGATCGATTCCTGGTCCGGAGAATAGGAAACGGCATAAACTAAAACTGCTCCTACAGCCACAAGTGCATAGAAAAGGATCAGCGTAATCCAGTCAAAATCGCGGGCAATATCTATTTTCCTTTCTTTCATTGGTGTTCTGCTCATCGGGCAGTAAATGCCAGCAGGTTAGCGTTGACCATTCTGTCTTCCAATGCCTGACGTGACGGATCGATTTGTCGTGTTAAATAAAATTCAGTAAGCAAGCTGGCTATGGGTGCCGCATATCTTGAACCTCCACCGCTGTTTTCCACGAAAACGGCAATCGCAATGGCGGGATTTCCAACCGGTGCAAAGCCTACATAAACTGAATGGCTGTCGCCGTGAGGGTTTTGGGAAGTTCCGGTTTTACCCCCGGATTTAACCCCAATGTGTTTAAGGTTAGCTACCCGGGCTGTACCTGCCTCTACCACCAGCTCCATGCCTTCTATCACCGGTATGAAATGTTTGGGGTCGATACCAGAATTATTGTATTCCCATCCTGTAGATGCTAGCCATTGGTCTCCATCTTTTACAGCTTTAAGCAGATGGGGAGTAATGTAGTATCCTTTGTTGGCAATTAATGCACTCATGTTGGCCATTTGCAGAGAGGTCATCAGGTATTCACCCTGGCCTATGCCCAGTGAAATAATGGTAGTACTGTACCAGCTTCCCCGGTTGCGGGGATAAAGCCTGTCGTAATAGGCTACGGTAGGTACATTGCCGCTTCCTTCCACGGGAAAGTCGATTCCCAACTTTACGCCCATACCTGAAGCATAGAGATAATTATTCAGAAAGTCGAGCCCTTTTGAAGCTGAGTAGAAGCCTTCCCGTTCAATGATGCTTTTGAAAGCCTGGCAAAAATAGTTGTTACAGGAGTATTGCAAGGCTGTCTGTACATCGCCGGTATGCGGATGGCTTCTGCAGCCTGTCAGCCTGCGCCCGTTGTGAAAAAAAGCACCTCTGCAGGAGTATCCGGTATGTGGATAGATTTGGCCATCCTGCAATGCAATGGCAGCCAGCAGCGATTTAAAAATTGATCCCGGCGGGTACTCCGCCATCAGAGCCCGGTTAAAAAATGGACGTGTGCTGTCCTGCATCAGATAAGTGAAGGCATAGGGGCGCTCCCTGTTAATGGAGAGCAGATTGGGATTGTATGAAGGTGCAGATACCAGAACTAGCACTTCGCCTGTGGACGGTTCAATGGCCACTATACTGCCACGCTTGTTTTGCATAAGGTACTCGGCATAATACTGAAGTTCCATGTCCAGCGTAAGCATGATATCACTTCCCGATACCGAAGGAATATCTGCCTCCCCGTTCATATAGCTTCCCTGAACGCGGCCCAAGTTATCCCGAAGCACATACCGCACTCCTTTTTCACCGCGCAATAACTCTTCGTACTGCCACTCCAGCCCACTTGCGCCAATGTAATCGCCCCTGGAATAAACTCCTTCAAACCGGTCGATCTGTTGCTGATTCACTTCGCTGAGGTAGCCTAATACATGAGCACCGGCAGGTATGGGGTAATTGCGGACATTTCGCAACTGAACAAAGAACCCGGGGAATTCATACATACTCTCCTGGAACCTGGCATAGGTTTCTGCTGAGATTTTGTCCATAAAAACAAAGGGCTGCCAGGGAGCAAATCGCCGGTCTGACCAGTCTTTGTTCATCCGCTGTTCAAATTCTTCTACGGTAATGTCCAGGATATTGCAAAACTTCAGGGTATCAATATTGCGCACCTGATTGTAGGTTGCATACAGGTCATACAAAGCCTTGTTATTGACCACCAGCAGACCTTCCCTGTCATACATCAGTCCTCTGGATGGGTACATGGTAACCCGCTGAACCACATTGGTTGTAGCCCTTGCTTTGTAGGTTTCATCTATAAGCTGAATTTCGGCCAGTTTAAGAATGAGTACCAACGCCCCCAGAATGATCACAGATTGTATGATCATTTTTCTCACCCTTTCCTGCTGCTCTGTTCGCATGGCACCTTAACGCTTGGGGTTAAAAATATATTGATAGGCCGTGGCCAAAAAGACAGCCGGAAGCAAACTATAGGCAACCGACAATAAAATCTCCTGCCAAAAATATGGTGTAAAAATAGCCATACTGAAATAAAACACCAGGTGAAGCAGGTAAAAAACCGTACTATATGTTAAAAACCAGCGAATTCCGTTTTCCATGGCCGTTGGCATCAGGGCTTCACTGTACCCGGTCCGGGGCTGTAGCAACCTGATGAGTGCGGGCCGGCAAAAGGCACTGAATACTGAAGCTGATGCATGTACACCCGGGGAGTCGTAAAAACTGTCGACACTTACTCCCATAAAAAATGCTATCAATAATAAAACCCAGGTGGGAAATCGCATGGGTAAAACCAGTACCATGACCGGATAAATAAACAAATGCATGTAAGGTGCCTGCTCAAGATGTACATTGCGTAGCACGAGAACCTGAAGCCCAAGCAACACAAGAAACCTGAAAGTGTATCGAATAAAATTACCGGTCATACCCTGTTACTTCCTGAATGGCATCCCATTCGTTCCTGTAAATATTGCTCAGTACAAATACACTTCTAAGGTTGTTGAGATCTGTGGCGAGCTTTACCTGGAGTGTGTAAAAATTACTTCCGGGATCCAGGTGTACTTCATCCACATAACCAATCAACAGACCCGGCGGAAACATACCTGAAAACCCGCTGGTAACTATTTCATCGCCCTCCGTAACCGGTGCATGCTTGGGAATGGCTTCCAGGGTCATACGCGTGTAATCGTTGCCCCTCCATACCAGCGACCCGTGGTAAGAAGTTCCTTTCAGCTCTGCACTGATGCGAATACTTCGGTGCAGCATCGACATGACCAGGGCATAGTGGTCTGATGCGTGAATTACAATGCCAACAGGGCCTGAATCGGAAATAACCCCACTATGCCTCACTACCCCGGCCTTTAGGCCTCTGTTGAGCGTTATGTGATTGTTGGGAAGGTGGGTAGTGGATGAAATGACCCGGGCCGGAAGATAAACGAACCTGGATGATGCGATCATGGTGGTATCTTCCTGCATGGATTGAACAAGAATGATATTGTTCAGGCTGTCGATCTTGCTTTTGAGCCGGGCATTGTTCCGGATGAGAACTTCGTTTTCAGCCGGTGCCGACAAAAAGCCCTGCAACGTGGATTGCCATTCCACTATACTTCCTGTAATGCTTTGGGAGGTTTTTATAAAGATATCTCTCTGGCGATCGTTTTGTGTGGCCACCCAGTAAATGCAGACAATCTCAAGGATAATAAAAAGTAAAAATGCGTTAAATCTTGAAATGAATAAAAATAGATTTCGCATAATCCTTTATCCTCCAGACTCCCCCGGCCAGTTAACATTCACGTGCCGGGAAGTCATTAAATGCTCTTCCTGTCGATCAGAAACGTGAAATGATCGGAGTTTTTCAGGGCAATACCCGTACCCTTAACTACGGCCCTCAGCGGGTCGTCAGCTACATGCACCGGAAGCTTGGTCTTTTGTGAAAGTCGTTTGTCCAGGCCACGAAGAAGGGCTCCGCCACCGGTGAGGTACAATCCGGTTTTGTAGATATCTGCCGCCAACTCGGGTGGAGTGTTTTCCAGAGCTTTCAAAACCGCATCCTCAATCTTGGTAATCGATTTATCCAGCGCATGAGCAATTTCAGAATATGAAACCGTGATTTGCTTGGGTATGCCCGTCATCATGTCCCGACCATTAACGGCAAAATCCGGTGGTGGCTCTTCCAGTTCATGAAGTGCCGAGCCTACATGTATCTTGATCTGCTCCGAAGTCCGCTCACCGATCATGATATTGTGCTGACGACGCATGTAGTTCATGATGTCGTAGGTAAACTCATCGCCGGCAATTCTGATAGACTGATCACATACGATACCGGACAAAGCGATGACGGCAATTTCGGTCGTTCCTCCGCCGATATCGATAATCATGTTTCCCACGGGCTCTTCCACATCAAGCCCGATACCCAGGGCAGCGGCCATAGGTTCATGGATAAGGTAAGTTTCCTTGCTGTCAACCTGGTCAGCAGAATCAAAAACAGCTCTTTTTTCCACTTCCGTAATGCCGGATGGAATGCAAATCACCATTTTGAGATGGGTAAAAAACCTGTTCTTGCGACCTGTCATTTTGATCAGGCCCTCAATCAGAGATTCCGCTGCCTGAAAGTCGGCAATAACCCCGTCTTTTAGCGGTCTTACGGTTTTAATATTCTCGTGGGTTTTTTCATGCATCAGCATGGCCTTTTTACCCACGGCGATCACCTCATTGGTTCTGCGGTCTATGGCCACAATGGAAGGTTCGTCCACCACTACCTGCCCGTCCTGAATAATCAGCGTATTAGCTGTACCCAAATCAATGGCAAGCTCTTGTCTGAAAAAATTAAAAAATCTCATTTATAGCCTGTTACCCAATCAAAAGCCGTATTGAGAGGGTTAAAACGTCAAAATATAAACCACCCGACCTAAAGTTGCCCTAAAAGCCAGCACAAAAGAAAGCAATAATTGGATAATTATGTAATAAGGTCTTCGATTTTTTTCCTTGTACATTTGTCGCCGTATCTGCATTTCTGCAAATCAACATTCATCAGGTATGGAAACAACCGACAAAATTTCCGCCGCAAAGGCCGGAAGAGTGCAGTGGGCCTGGGCAATGTTTGACTGGGCCAACAGCGCTTATGCCCTGGTAATCACCGCCGCTATTTTCCCGATTTACTACAACATGGTAACCGAAGCGGCTTTTGAGGGTGTTATGATCCGGTTTTTTGATCTAGAGATCAGGAATACTGTGTTGTACATGTATTCTATTTCGTTTTCCTACCTGGTGATCGCCATTTTATCGCCTTTGCTTTCAGGTATAGCAGACTTTGGAGGCAGCAAGCTCAGGTTCATGAAATTCTTTACCTGGCTTGGTGGCAGCTCTTGTATTGGATTGTTTTTCTTTACCGGCACCAATGTGGAATTCGGCATTACGGGAGCTGTGCTGGCCAGTATTGGCTTTGCCGGCGGAATTGTGTTTTACAATGCATACCTGCCTGAAATAGCCCGTGAAGAAGATTATGACAGGGTAAGTGCCAAAGGGTTCAGCCTGGGATACATAGGCAGTGTGCTTCTGCTGGCAGTGAATCTGGCTATGATACAGTTTCACGACTTGCTGGGCATGGAACAGTCCATGGCTACCCGATTATCATTCCTGATGGTAGGTGTTTGGTGGATCGGTTTTGCCTACATTCCTTTCAGCATATTGCCGGCACCTCATATCATCAAAGAGCCCCTTACTGCCAAAATCAGGAAAGGATGGCTTGCACTGACTGGCGTATGGAAAGATTTAAAAACGCAACATAATACGCGCCGTTTTCTCTTTGCCTTTTTTTTCTACAACATGGGTGTACAAACCGTTCTTTACCTGGCAGCTCCTTTTGCGGACCAGGAATTAGGGCTTGGTGCCACCCAGCTCATCATGACTATTATTTTACTGCAGCTGGTGGGAGCCGGTGGTGCATACTATTTTTCGTGGCTGAGCAAACTAAGAGGCAACAAGTTTTCCATTATTGCCATGCTGATCATCTGGATACTGATCTGCCTGGGCGGATATTTTGTGGATAGCAATATGAGCTTTTATTTGCTGGCCGCAATGGTTGGCCTGGTTATGGGAGGAATTCAATCGCTTTCTCGGGCAACTTACAGCAAACTTTTCCCTGACGACATAGGACGCAACACATCTTATTTCAGCTTTTACGACGTACTGGAAAAGTGTTCCATTATTCTGGGAACTGCCACTTTTGCCTTCATTACTCATGTAAGTGATTCGATGCGCTATGGTATCCTTGCCTTGGCTATCTATTTTATTGTGGGTCTTCTGTTTATGATTTCAGTAAAAATACAGAGGGCAAAGCCAGCAGGAAATATGTGGCGGAAAAAGCTTTAATGCAACCCCAACAATCAGCTCCCGGATTTTATTTTTGGCAGAATGTATGACCATTTTACACTATCGGGCACTGTGATTTGTCGGGGAAAAAGCACAACAAAGAGCTATCCCAAAAAACAGACCTGGAGCAAAAACAACAAAAACCTTAGCCGGAATGATTCAGTACATGAAAACGCTTGCGTGATCAGTTCAGATACCTGGCTACAATCGGCATCCTCCGCCCCATGCCAAAAGCTTTGCTACTAACCCTTAGTACAGGCGGTGTCTGGTAGCGTTTAAACTCACTGGTATTCACCAGTTTCAGCACCTTACTCACCGTACTTTCTCGAAATCCTGCTGCAATGATCTCTCTTGGTCCTTTGCGCCCCTCGATGTACAGCCGGAGAATGGCATCAAGTTCTTCATATTCAGGAAGACTGTCACTGTCGAGCTGACCGGGTTTTAACTCTGCAGAGGGCGGCTTGATTAAGGAGTTCTGCGGAATGCGCTCTTCGTTTTTATTAATCAGTGCAGCCAGTTGGTAGACTTCGGTTTTGTACAGATCTCCCAGTACGGATAATCCGCCGCACAGATCTCCGTACAGCGTGCCGTACCCGACAGCCATCTCGCTTTTATTGGACGTGTTCAGCAATATATGCCCGAATTTATTGCTCAGCGCCATGAGTATCTGTCCCCTGCATCGGGACTGAATGTTTTCCTCAGCCAGCCCGAAAGGCGTTCCTTCAAAATCGGTAGCCAGAACATCCAACGTTGTACTGTTCATGGTCTCAATGGGAATTTTCCGATGCTGTATCCCCAAGCTGAATACCAGCGCCATGGCATCGTCAATACTGTGCTGCGAAGAAAATTTTGAAGGCATCAGCACACCAAGCACATTCTCAGGGCCCAGAGCATCGGCAGCAAGCACGGCAGTTACTGCTGAGTCTATGCCTCCCGACAGTCCTAGAATAGCTTTTCCAAAACCCAGTTTGGTAAAATACTCCCTGATACCGCAAACCAATGCCTGATATCTCAGTGCTGCGGGTTCGTTATCCTGCAAGTGATCGGCAGCTGTCAGATGAACTGCCTCTAGGTCGTAGGTTTTTACTTGCCGTTCAAAAAACGGCATTTCATCGTGAATGTATCCATCCGGAGAAACTACCATTGACCCGCCGTCAAAGATAATCTCTGTTTGTGCACCAATGTGATTGGTGTAAAACAAAGGAATGCCGTAACGCATGGCATTTTCTGACATTACGCGACGGCGTACTGCTGCTCTCCCAACACTGAACGGAGATGCCGATAAATTGAGGATGACATCCGGTGCCAGCTTACTGAGGTGATCCATTGGATTTACTTTGTACAACGGATTGTCATTTCCGATATTCCATAGGTCTTCACAAATAGTGATAGCCAGTTTGTGGCCCTTAAATTCCACGGTTTCAAACAGAGTATTGGGCTCAAAGTATCGATACTCATCAAAAATGTCGTAATTCGGAAGCAGCGTTTTATCGGTTCTGTGGATAATTTCCCCTTTGTGGAGCAAATAGGCAGAATTGTACAGCGCCTTGCCGTCTGGTTCAGGATTACGTGCCGGCCCGCCCACAATAATGGCAGCTTTGTGACTGAACGGCAACAGTCTTTCTATGCTTTGTTCGCAGCGATCAATAAAATCATCAAACTCCAGAAAGTCTCTGGGAGGGTATCCGCAAATACTGAGTTCTCCCAACACAACTACATCTGCATCCTGTGCATTGGCCTCATCTACGGCCCGGCAAATGTTATTGAGGTTATACTCAAAATGACCAATATGGTAATTGATCTGAGCTATGGCAATACGCATGGACAGAATATCAGTGTTTTAAAACCTGTTGGTTATTTAACTAAAACAGAACGCCAAGACGCAGGGCAACATTGGATACTCTGATGTTATAATTAACATCGGTATTATCAACCCGCACCGGCCGGGTCTGATCCATAAGGCCCCCCTGATAAAATATGCCTATCAACAGGGCAGTTCGCTCATCGTTGGGCAGGTATTCAATGCCACCTCCCGCGCCCCACGAGATGTTGAGTAGGCGGGCATCATCCGTGGTATTGATGCGGGAAACGTCTATTGCCCTGCCGTCCATATCTTCTCCGGTAATGCTTGCACGGGCCTGCGTCCGAAATCCGAAAGTAAATACCGGAGCATGAATAAACACGTGCATCAGCGAGCTGCCCAGTTCGGGAGATCGCATTTTGATAGCCAGTGGCAGCTCTACATACTGATGGTGATAACGAACTCTCGGCACCGGCGAGCTTTTAATAGTGGCCAGATTGGCATCGAAACTACTCAGGTCAGAATTGGTAAAAAAGTTGGCCTGATCGTAATTGCCGGCATAGCCCAGCTTAGCACCCTGGTTAAAGGCCAGATTAACACCCGAAGCTATGGCAAACACACTGCTCAGGTAGTACTCCCCCTGAAAACCGATGGTAAACGTCAAATTTTGCTTGTCCATGAGGATGTTCTGATTGTCCATGGCATGCATCCAGGATAAATTGGGCGACACATGCACACCAAGTCGCGTCATCCCGGCCTCCTGAGCAGTCAGTATTTGTGGCATCATCCAAAGTACGACCAAAAGCAAAAAACCTGCCCGAATATGGGAAAATAAAGCGCGGAATTGAATAAACTCGCAGGGAAAAGTTAGGGTTATCA
Organism: Saprospiraceae bacterium; assembly: GCA_050485785.1. Classification (GTDB taxonomy): domain Bacteria; phylum Bacteroidota; class Bacteroidia; order Chitinophagales; family Saprospiraceae; genus JBJHCA01. The sequence continues at coordinate 40,739 of JBJHCA010000006.1, forward strand.
TACGTTCTTATTTGTTTTGCACTGCTGTAAAGAAACAAATATTCGACTAATTTGCTTACATTCATCAGTGTTTTTGGCAAGATCATTTCCCCTGTTTATGAGGATTTTTTTTTGGATATCTTTTTGTTTGTTACTGTGGGCCTGCGAACGCGGTAAAGCTATTCCCGATGTAAGTCACATTGATGCAGAAGTTAATATCCACCGTATTGATCTGGCAGTCAGGGATATTGATACACTTAATGCCGAAGCAGGAATCAAAGCGCTGGAAGAAACATACCCAGAGTTTATGGAATTGTACCTCACCCGGATCATGAACCTCAAACGCCCCTGGGATACCACCGGAACATACTACCAGATCTTTAATGATGAATACCTGAAACCGGAAGAAGTGCGCTGGCTGATGGATACCACTGCATTGGTTTTTAGCCAGTTTGATGACATCAGAGATCAGTACAGGTCGGCATTTCAGTTTTATCAGTACTATTTTCCCGAATTTAACATCCCCGACATTTATACTTTTACATCCGCGTACGGAGTAGCTATGGGAGTTGCTGAAGATAAACTGCTGGTTGGGCTTGATATGTTTTTTGGTCCTGATTATGCTGATTATTACGGCCCGCCTGTAGATCTTTACCGTTACCTGCTTCGCAGTCAAACTCGCGAACATATTGTGGCCAAAAGCATGATGGCACTCATTGACGATAAACTTGGCGATGTACCCGAGGGCAATCAGTTTATTGATTTTGCCGTGCACGAAGGGAAAAAGCACTATATTTTAGGTTTGCTTTTACCCTACGCACATGATACCGTAATCATAGACCTGAGTGCCGAGCACCTGCAGTGGTGTATTGACAATGAAGGTCAGATGTGGGCATTTTTTGTGAGCGAAGACCTGCTTTACAGTACTGACCTTCGCCGATATATACGTTACATCAATCCCGCTCCGTCCTCACCGGGCATGCCTCCCGAATCTCCGGGCAAGACCGGTGTGTACATAGGCTGGCGGATTGTGCAGGCTTATATGGAAAGATTCCCCGATACCAGTCCGCAAATGCTGATGGAACTGCCTCCACAGCGTATTTTGAACGATGCCCGTTACCGGCCTCGATAATTGTGTGAACAACATGGAACAAACAACTGCCAGCACACTCAGGGATATCAGGGAACTCAGTTTACCACAACTGGAGGAACACCTTCGATCACTGGGAGAAAAGCCCTTTAGAGCACGCCAAATCTGGCAATGGATCTGGCAAAAAGGGGTGACTGATTTTGAAATGATGACCAATCTGGCCAAACCGCTTCGGGAAAAGCTGTCCGCAGGTTTTGCCTTTTACGCCCCACAGATTGACACGGTACAATACAGCGAAGACGGCACCATAAAAACCCGGCTGAAACTGCACGATGGTCATCTGGTAGAAACCGTGCTTATACCTGTACCGGGAGACAAGCGGTTTACGGTTTGTGTTTCATGCCAGGTAGGCTGCAGTCTCACCTGTTCGTTTTGTGCCACAGGCCGAATGAAGCGGATAAGGAATCTTACGACTGCGGAAATCTACGATCAGGTGGTGATAGCCGGCCGCCAGAGTATGGAGCATTACGATCATCCAATTACCAATGTGGTGTACATGGGAATGGGCGAACCATTACTGGCTTACGCTCCGGTAATTCAAAGCATCGCCAGGCTGACCGCTGAGGACGGACTTAATATGTCGCCCCGAAGAATTACCCTGAGTACTGCGGGCATTGCAAAAATGATCAGAAAACTGGCCGACGATGGTGTGAAGTTCAATCTGGCCATTTCCCTGCATGCCGCCAACGATGCCAAACGCAATACCATCATGCCTATCAATGAAACCAACAACCTGGCTGTACTGATGGAGGCATTGCGGTATTTCTTTGAAACAACCCGCAACCGAATTACTTACGAATACATAGCTTTTCATCAATTTAATACCGGTGAATCCGATGCCCGTGAGCTCATCAGGTTGTGCAGGCATTTTCCGGTAAGGGTCAACATCATCGAATATAACCCGATAGATCATGCTCCCTTTGTAAAAGCCGGGGAAGACAGTATTGACAGGTTTGCAGAAACACTTAAACGAGCCGGTGTAATGGTTACGGTAAGGCGAAGCAGAGGAAAAGATATTGATGCCGCCTGCGGACAACTGGCCAACAAGTAAATATGGAAATATTAGACCTCAGCATAACATTAGATTCCCTCACTTACGAGGCTGCAGGATCAAGATCATCAGCCCGGCCTTACATGTGGACCTATTTTTTTAAGGCTGACGGCTCGTGTTTTACGATCAACAATGAGTTCAGGCTGATAGGCAGCGTAGAAAGTCATTGTCCGGAAGGCAGCCATGGCAACCTGGCTGTAAACCGGGTGGAACCCGGCCACAAAATTGATATCCCCAAAAAAACCGGAACTTCGAGGTTTTCCCTTCAACCCATGCTCATTCCTTTTTTTAACCAGGCGATTGTTCCCGGGGTTTGCGGTGTGGTTGTGGTCATGCTTCATCAGGAAGGTGTATCCACAGGCGGTATGGAAGCAGGCCGAAAAGTCATGCACCAATACCTCGATAATGCCCTGAACCGCATGATCAGTCAGTTAACTCCTGAGCAAATAGACCTTACCGATGTGCAAGGTTCGGTAAAACAATATTTTGAAAGAGCTGCTGCATCAGCACTCGAAGGGCTTACTCCGGCTATTGTGAAGGCCATAAGATCAGAACAAAACATCCTGCAGAACGTGATGAGTTTGCTCAGGAAAGACGAGTTGATCGGTTACTGGTTTGGGCAGTACAATACAGTAGGGCTGGCACAGGCATTGCCCGTGAATATCCATGAAACCATTACCAGCCCAAGGATGGGCACCTGGCAGTTGTCAGGTCAGATCAGCATCAATCCATAAGTTTTTCCCATGGATATCAACCGCATTCCCCTTTGGCTCAGCATTCCGCTCTCGTGGCTATATGCGGCAGCACTCCTGTTCAGAAATTTCCTCTACCGCAAAAAAATACTCAAAAGTATCCGTTTTGATATCCCTGTTATCTGTGTAGGTAACATCACAACCGGTGGCACAGGAAAAACGCCGATGATCGAATGGATGAGTCGCTTTCTGATCCAGCATATTCCGGTTGCCATCCTCAGCAGGGGTTATGGTCGTCAATCATCGGGTTTCCACTGGGTTCAACCCGGTGATACCGCCCGGATTTCAGGAGATGAACCACTGCAGATCAAACGCAGATTTCCCGACCTGCCCGTTGCTGTTTCGGCAGACAGAGCTTTCGCCATTCCCAAAATTCTGATGCAATATCCTGCGGTAAAGTGCGTGCTGATGGACGATGGCCTGCAACATAAAGCTATCATTCCCGGCTTTGCTGTGCTGCTCACTTCTTATAACCGCCCTTATTTTAACGGCAAGCTCTTACCTGCCGGCTACCTGCGCGATTTTAAATCAACGGCAAGTGATGCAGATGTGGTAATTGTCACTAAATGCCCGGAGCAAATGTCCGTTCACACCACAAAGCAGTGGCGGGAGAACCTTAAGCTTGAACCCCGTCAAAAGCTGTTTTTTGCCAGCCTGGCCTATGGGTCTCCATATTGGACCTCCAATACCTCTGCCATGCTTCCCGATCTTACCGATACCGATGTTTTACTTGTAACCGGTTTGGCAGACCCTCTTCCACTGGTAAGACACGCAGAGCAAATAGCCGGAATGGTGTATTCTCTGGAGTTTCCTGACCATCACCCATTTTCCGATGCTGACATCCACCGGATTGTGAAAACATTTCATGAGTTTTCCGACAATGAACGCAAAATCATCATGACAACGGAAAAAGATGTAGTTCGGTTAGAGTCCTTCATCCCGGAGCTCATGCGTTTACATATTTACGTTTTCGTCATTCCCGTTGAACACCATTTTCTTTTTGATGCACAGCAGGAGTTTGAAAATACCATCATTCACTTTCTAATGAATTTCAAAATATGAAGCTGCAGCAACAAATCAGTGAAGCCCTTGTGTATCTGCGCAGCCAATGCGAACTAATGCCCGCCTACGGAATTATTCTGGGCACGGGTCTTGGCAATCTGCGGGCAGCCATTGAAACCTTTGCTGAAATTCCCTATGCTGCTATCCCGCATTTCCCGGTGAGTACCGTAGCCGGACATGAAGGCAAGCTGATCTTTGGCAATCTGGAGGGTATCCCGGTAGTGTGTATGGCCGGCAGATTCCACTATTATGAGGGTTACAGCATGAAGCAACTGACCTTTCCGGTTAGAGTGATGGCTGCTCTGGGAATCCGGCGTTTGTATATCAGCAATGCTGCAGGCAGTACAAATCCCAACATCCCTGCCGGAAGTATTGTCCTGATACGGGATCATATCAATATGCAACCCGACAATCCGCTACGGGGCGAAAATGATGAATCTGTTGGTCCCCGTTTTCCGGATATGGTCAAAGCGTATGATCAGCATTTGATTGATACCGCCATGAAAACAGCCCGTGAACTCGACATTCCCTGCCATACCGGAGTATATGTTTGTCTGGCAGGACCTAATCTCGAAACTCCTGCAGAATATGATTTTCTGCACCGGATTGGCGGCGATGTAGTGGGTATGAGCACGGTGCCGGAGGTATTGGTGGCCAAACACATGGATCTTCCCGTCATGGTCATCAGTATTGTCAGCAACCAGGGCTATCCGCCTGAAGCGCTGCGTGAAACCTCCATAGAAGAAGTGATTGCCATGGCCCAGCAAATAGAACCAGGCCTTACCAAACTGGTCAAGTCACTCATCTTACATGAGGAAAGTAACCGTTAACCATTGCGACATAACAATACTTCCTAACAGAAACCCTGCGTCCTTTGACACAATCTTATCTATCTTTGGAACCTTGTGATGTGTTTTTTTTGATATCTCTTTGTTAAAGCCCTCTACCTATGAACCGCGATACCCTGATTGAAAATCTGATCAATAAGGAACTGAACAGACAGCGTGAAGGCATTGAACTCATTGCTTCAGAAAACTTTGCCAGTAGCCAGGTACTGGAAGCCATGGGAAGTTGCCTCACCAACAAATATGCTGAAGGGTATCCCGGCAAGCGATATTACGGCGGCTGCGAAGTAGTGGATGAAATTGAACAACTGGCCATCGACCGCGCCAGAGAGCTTTTTGGAGCAGCCTATGCCAATGTACAACCTCATTCCGGGGCTCAGGCCAATGCAGCAGTTTTTCTGGCAGTACTAAAGCCAGGCGACCGCATACTGGGGTTTGACCTGTCTCATGGTGGTCATCTTTCGCATGGATCACCGGTCAACTATTCCGGCAAAGTATATGAGCCTCATTTTTACGGTGTGGATAAGGATTCAGGCCTTATCGATATGGACAAAGTTTACGCCAAAGCCATGGAGGTTAAGCCCAAACTGATCATTTGCGGAGCTTCTGCCTACAGCAGAGACTGGGACTACCGGAAATTCAGAGAAATTGCCGACGAATGCGGAGCATTACTGCTGGCAGATATTGCACACCCTGCCGGACTTATTGCTGCAGGACATCTCAATAATCCGCTGCCGCATTGCCATATCATCACAACCACAACGCATAAAACCCTGCGAGGTCCCCGGGGCGGGCTGATAATGATGGGTGAAAACTTCGACAATCCCTGGGGCCGTCTGACGAAAAAAGGCAGCCCCGTAAAAATGTCCTTTATCCTGAACAGCGGAGTTTTTCCTGGTATGCAGGGCGGTCCGCTGGAGCATGTAATTGCCGCAAAAGCAGTGGCATTTCATGAAGCATTGCAGCCGGAGTTTAAAACCTACACCTCCGCAGTAATCTACAATGCCAAAGCCATGGCTGATGGATTTTTATCCAAGGGATACGATATTGTTTCGGGAGGTACTGATAATCACCTGATGCTGATTGACCTGAGAAGCAAGGGACTCACTGGCCAACTGGCAGAAGAAACGCTGGGCAGGGCGGGCATTACCGTCAATAAAAACATGGTGCCCTTTGATACCCAAAGCCCTATGGTTACTTCGGGAATCAGAATAGGAACTGCAGCCATTACTACCAGAGGGTTCAACCAAAGCGATTGCCTGCGCGTTGTTGACTGGATAGATGAAGCACTCATGGCACACAGCGATGACAAGGTGACAAGCCATATCCGCGAACAGGTATTTGCTTTTACCGACAATTTTCCGCTTTACGCCCAATAAGTGCTGCTTGCATTGTAAACATTGAAATTTTGCTGAATTGGCTGCAGACAACAATAAAACTTTACTCAAAATTGGGATAGTTTGCTATCCTACATACGGCGGAAGTGGAGTAGTAGCTACCGAACTGGGCCAGGGCCTGGCCAAAGCAGGCCACGAAATTCACTTCATCACCTCCAGTCAGCCTGCAAGGCTCACCCATTTTCATAAAAACATATTTTACCACGAAGTGGGTAAGGTGGATTATCCTTTGTTTGAATTTGCCCCCTACGATACTGCTTTGGCCAGCAAGCTGGTAGATGTGGCCTTGCATGAAAAACTCGACCTGCTTCATGTTCATTACGCCATTCCTCATGCCACGGTAGCTTACCTGGCCCGGCAAATCCTGCTTCGCAAGGGAATGTATGTGCCGGTTATTACTACACTGCATGGTACTGATATCACGTTGGTTGGAAAAAACAGCGCATTTACCCCCGTTGTCGAGTTTTCAATCGACCAGTCCGATGGCGTAACTGCAGTCAGCGAATTTCTCAAAAAGGAAACCTACAGCTACTTTAATGTAAGCAAACCCATCGAAGTAATTCCCAATTTTGTTGACTTGGAAAGATTTTCCAAGGCCGATAAGGATCATTTTAAGAAAGCCATCGCTCCCGAAGGTGAACGCATCATTATCCACACTTCCAACTTCAGAAAAGTAAAGAGAGTGGATGACGCCGTACATGTATTCAAACTGATCAATGAGCATATTCCCAGCAAGCTGCTTTTGATTGGCGACGGACCCGAACGGCGCAATATTGAAGAACTATGCCGGTCATTGCACCTATGCAGTGAAATCCGTTTCTTGGGTAAACAAGATGCCATCGAAGAACTCCTGGCTATTTCCGACCTGTTTCTCCTGCCATCCGAGAGCGAAAGCTTCGGGTTGGCAGCACTGGAAGCCATGGCCTGTGAAGTGCCGGTTGTGAGCTCCAATGCCGGTGGTTTGGGTGAAGTCAACATTCAGGGTGAAACCGGTTTTCTATCCCCGGTTGGCGATATTGGTGAAATGGCACAAAATGCTATCCATATTCTTAAAGACCCGGAAACTCATTCGCGATTCAGAAAGAAAGCATTTGAACAGGCTACCCGTTTCAATATTGACAATATTTTACCTTTCTACGAAAATTACTACCGTCATATCATTGCCGGTGCAAAAGCTCCGGCAGATAAAGCAGTGGTGGTCTGAAAAGTCAGGACAGCGTTAATAAGGAATTCCGGCCTTCTTAAAAATAAAATGCAATAGCCAGGCAGGGCCAATCAGCAAAAACTGCACATCTTTAAAAAAGGAAGGTTTTTTGCCCTCTATTTTATGGCCAATAAACTGACCGATCCAGGCCAGGGTAAAAATGATCAGGCTCACCAATGCAAGGCTCCCGCGACTTCCGTTGAGCAGCATCAATATATATTGATTCCCGGCCAGCATTAACAATCCGATCACCAGAAACCCAAAGAACATGCTCCATGAAAAGCGATGGTAATATCCCAAAGCAATGATAAATACAGCTACTGCCCAACTTTCATATACTCCCCCCGTTATAGGCGGAAACGGAATGGCATGCAACAGACCCAAAAGGCTGAACATGATCAGTGGTACACATACCCAGTGAATAAGCTTATTGGTTCTGTTTTGATGGCTTTCACCATACTCGTCAAGTAAAGCTTGTATTTTAGCGGCCATATCTGTGGATTGAATTCACCACCCAATATATAACATTTTGGGAAGAATTTCGTCATAATCGTCTAACTCCTAAGATGCAAGCTCTGCTTAAAAAAATTGATGTAATGTTGATCAAGGCGTTCTTCCCGCCTTTCATACTCACTTTTTTTATCGCTTTGTTTGTTTTGGTGCTTCAGTTCCTCTGGAAATACATTGACGAAATCGTAGGCAAAGGCCTTGAATTCAGGATCATCCTGGAGCTGATCTTTTACCTGTCCACGTCGTTGTTTGTCATTGCCATGCCTATTGGGGTATTGGTGGCTTCCGTAATGGTCATGGGCGGGCTGGCTGAAAGATATGAGCTGGCCACCATGAAATCGGCAGGTATTTCTCTGGGCAGAATTATGCGCCCTCTGATGATAGCCGGCGCATTCATTGGTATGCTTTCATTTATTACCGCCAACTATGTGGTGCCCGTTTCCAACCTCAAATTCAAATCCCGGCTCTACGATATCAGAAAGCAAAAACCCATGCTCAACATAGTTCCGGGAAGATTCATCGATGAATTTCGAACTACGGTTATCCGCGTAGGTGAAATCGATAAGGATCAAAATATCATTCGCGATGTAATGATCTACGATCATGAAAACCGCAAAAACGATAACCTCACTAAAGCTGAATGGGGCGAAATGTACTTTGCTCCTAACCAGCAGTTCATGGTTATGCGGCTACATAACGGCAAACAATATCAGGAACTGGCCCGCAGCGGTGGATCCGGTGACGCAGAACCCTTTGTGCGCACCAGCTTCAAAACCTGGGAAAAAATGTTCGACCTCAGCGAATTTGCTTTCAGCCAGACTGATGAAGAATTATTTAAAAGCCACGAAACCATGCTCAGTCTGAGACAGCTCAGGTCATCAATCGATTCCCTGAATGTTCGCCTCCGGGAACAAATTCGGCAGCAACAAGACTATTCATCGCATTTTTTTCACTTTCGCAAACCGGCAGAAGACAGCGCGGGCTATTACATCCCTGCCCCTGAAACAACGTTTACCGGACCCATTTACAGTCACATCGACGAATATTTCAGACCTACCGACAGAGGTGAGTATTACCGCAGGGCACAAACTGCCGCACGCAGCATGATAGGCCATATCAGAAGCACTATCCAAACCAGTGAACGCCTGCATATTAACGTAAGAGGCCATTGGCGCGAATGGCACACCAAGTTTACCTGGGCAGCAGCCTGTATACTGTTTCTGTTTATCGGAGCACCCATGGGAGCCATTATCCGAAAAGGCGGATTTGGCTGGCCCATGCTTATTTCCATTGTATTCTTTGTGTCATATATTATGCTTGGAACCATAGGAAGAAACCTGATCGGCAATCAGTCTGTTAGTCCGGCTTTGGGAAGCTGGCTGCCAGTACTGGTTTTGCTGCCTATTGGCATTCTTCTTACATATAAAGCAATGGCGGACAGCAAAATGCTGCAAATCACCTGGCTCACTGAGGGAGTTCAAAAACTAGCCCAAAGGCTGAAAAACCGGAGTAAATCACAAAAAAGTTATGAACAGCAAGCTTAACCGCCATATTAAAGACCGCTATACTTACTACATTCTCTTTGTTTTATTTGTCATTATTGGTGCGGTGTATGTAATGGCCACCGAGAAACACCATTTGTTATTCCTTTTCAGCGACAACCGAACTCCCTGGCTCGATGTCTTTTTTATTCAGATTACCCGGGGAAGTGAATGGTACGGGTATCTTCTCTTTTTCATCATCCTGTTGTTTACTGACCGCATCAAAGCGGGTTTCCTGGCTTTTACGGCATTGTTTGCAGCTATTGGTGCCCTCACATTCAAATGGCTGTTCAGCAGACCCAGGCCCGCTCTGCATTTGCAGGGAACTGACTTGCTCGAGATGTTTGTCAGGGTTCAGGACATTTCCATGCACACCGGCCTGACCAGTTTCCCTTCCGGTCACGCTTTGGCCGGATTCGCCCTTTGTACTTATCTCACTATGATCAGCCCTCCCCGTCAGTATCTCGGCTTCCTGTTCTTTATGCTGGCACTGGCTATAGGACTTTCACGCGTTTATCTCGGGCACCATTTTTTTGAAGACATTATTGCGGGAGCTGTTGTAGGCACAGTGGCCGGGTATGCCTCATGGCTGGTTTACCGGGGATATATTAAAAAGCGTAAGGGTAATATTTTGGGATAACTCTTTGTGGGCATGCTCATCTATGGTAACCGGGTATCCATGCATGCTGTATAGAGGGGGAGTCTATAAAAAAGCAATTTGCCCCAATACCCTTAAGCTATCTAAAACGAAAAGCCCAGCCAAACCTGCCCCTGAAAGTAGCGGTCGTCACTCACTCTGGGTACGAAACCTGCGTCCGTGGGCTCATTGGCAGTAAACACAGCACGGGACACATCGGCACTGTCCCGGCTCACATCGCGAAGACTGTAAACTGCTCTTGCACCAACCCATAAATTTCCGCTAAGGCGATAGGCTATACCTCCGGTTATCATTAAATCTATCCCGTAAAACGTATTCCCGGGTTTTTCCTCAAACATGTAATAGGCCCCGGCTGTACCGGGTACTACATTTTGAATTCGCCCAAACCCAACCGCCTGCATTTCGCGGAAAAACCCACTTTTCTCCTCCATAGCCGCGTCTCTGAAATAATTGTAACTCAAGCGGATTGACATTTCATTCTGCCCGTCTACTGTTATATTTGGCGAGCTGAATGTTAGTTCACCCTCAGCTCCCGAGGTTACCATGAACCCCGGCCCTATCCCCGCAGTTAGCCTGATTCTTCGGTCGTGGGTAAGATCAACATAGGCCTGAACCGGCAAATCAATAAAGGAATGCGTAATGTTGAGATTCTCCCGCTTCTGACCAAAAAACAAGTACCGGTTATCAGTTCCTGCTTGATTCAGCAAAATATAACCCTCTCCTTCAAATATGTACCGCCCGCCTTTTTGGTTGTATAATAGGTCTGCTGTTAATCCGAACCGGTCAGTAATACCGTAGGTAAATATAGCTCCAATAAAAAAACCCGTGTTCCCTGAAGTGGTCTCCAGCACGTTGCCTGCGGCATCGGTTTCAGCATTCCCCAGAATAATATTGCCATAGTTGAGACCGGCTTTAAATCCACCGCTAAAACCCTGTGCCAGCAGTCCATGATAAGTAGCTGAAACAGCCATGATCATCAACAATAAGATCACCGTCCGAAACAGAGCCGGCAATTTTTTAAAAAAAAAGAAAAATAACATGGTTTTGCCAGAATTTGACAAACCGGGATCAAAACCCGTGGTTTTAAAGTAACTCATAAGCAATAAAGCAACTTGTTTTGGTCAGGGCGCAAATTAACGAACTTAAAACCAATAAATGAACAACGATATTGCTATCCGTGTTAATCTCTTAATACTGAGAGAACAACGTTGGCAACTACCGCCTCATTCTACTCACATCAATCAACGGCTATGAAATCGTCAGGTGTACAAAGCGAAGCTCCCCGTCCTTTTGACCTGTTTGAGGAAGACCTCAGGCAGCTGGGCGAAACCCGTGTGATTGACTTTTCTGCAGGCCAGCTCATCTATCAGCCGGGAGACGATACGGAAGGTATTTTTTTCGTTTTGCACGGCATGGCCAGGATATCCAATTACAGTAAAGGAACTAAAGAGTTAACCAAGGCTTTTTTCAAAAAAGGCGACATGTTTGGTGAACTGGCCAGCATCCTTCGGGCAAAGCGCAGAGATTATGCCCATGCCATGGAAGACACCACCATCATGGTGGTACCGGTTGATCAGCTTCACCTGTTAATGCGCACCAATACGGCTTTCAACCTCAAGCTGATGAAATACATCAGCAATAAACTCCTTATCCTGGAAGAGCGCTTGGAAAACATTGTGTTTAAAGATTCTAAAACCCGCATCCACGAATATATGCGGGAGTTGATCCGGGAAAAGGGCGTGCGAATCGGATACGAAGTACTTATCCGCCATTTCCCTACTCACCAGGAAATTGCCAATGAAACAGCAACCAGCCGCCAAACTGTGACCACAGTACTCAATAACCTCCGCAATCAAAACATCATCAGTGTTGACAGAAAGCGATTGCTGATCAGAGAACCGGATCAGATTTGAGGCTTGTTTTGATCAAACAGCCGGCTTTTGATGAGGCCTTTGCGGTGTAAGAAATGTTGAACGGATACCCCCAACACACCTATTCCGTAATGTATGCTCCGCCTCAGATTGATGGATGAAGCCTCGCTAAAATACCGCGTGGGGCAAGTTATTTCTGCTATATGATAACCGGCAAATATAACCTGTGCCAGCATCTGATTGTCAAACACAAAGTCATCACTGTTCTGCTCAAAAGGGATACTCTCGAGCACCTCGCGTGAAAATGCCCGGTATCCGGTGTGGTACTCTGATAGCTTATATCCGGCAAGAATATTCTGAACCAGCGTCAGGAACCTGTTTGCGATATATTTATACACCGGCATTCCTCCTGCAAGAGCTCCCTTACCCAGGATTCTGGAACCCAGTACTACCGGATACAAACCGCCTGCAATAATCTCGGCCATGGCAGGGATCAGCTTGGGTGTATATTGGTAATCCGGATGCAGCATGATCACAATATCTGCCTCCAGTGAAAGTGCATAGCGGTAGAGCGTTTTTTGATTCCCTCCGTAACCTTTGTTCCTTTCGTGGCTTAAAATGTGCTTAATGCCAAGTTGCCGGGCTACTTCCAGGGTACTGTCCGTGCTGAAATCGTCGCAAAGGATAAGCTCATCCACAATACCTTCGGGGATTTCCTCCACAGTTTGCGGAAGTGTCCGGGCTGCATTGTATGCAGGCATTACCACCACTACCTTCTTTCCCCTGATCATAACTACCTGACTATTTCGAAAACAGATTGTACTTCAGAATGCAGTATATGGCTCTGAACCCGTCTTTCCAGCCAATCTTTTTCCCTTCGCTGAAAGTGCGGCCATAATAAGAAATGCCTACTTCAAAAATCCGCACCTCTTTCATCCTGGCAATCTTCGCTGTAACTTCCGGTTCAAATCCAAACCGCTTCTCTTTGAATTCGATGGACTGAACGATCTCTGTGCGGAAAAGCTTATAGCAGGTTTCCATGTCGGTGAGGTTCAGATTGCTGAATACATTGGATAAGAATGTCAGGATTTTATTGCCGTAACTGTGCCAGAAAAAAAGAATCCGGTGAGGTTTACTTCCCCGATAACGCGATCCGTAAACCACATCAGCCAGATTGTTCAGAATGGGCTCCAGCAGGTCATTGTACTCTTGCGGGTCGTATTCCAGGTCTGCATCCTGTATTATAAGGAATTCCCCGGTAGCCTCTGCAATACCCCGGTGCAATGCCGCTCCTTTTCCCTGATTGGATACCTGTTCAATCAGTCGTATACCTGCATCCGGAAACTTATTCATGAATTGACGGATGGCTTCCACCGTCAGATCCTTTGACCCGTCATCCACAATGATGATCTCCTTTTTTAGATCACCGATCAGCTTTACCCTGAGCACAGCTTCAAGGATTTCATGGATGGTATTGGCTTCGTTGTAAGCGGGAATTATAATGGAAAGCGTATCCTTTTTAAGCACTCTGCTGGTTTGATTCATGCATTATGTGTTTTTATTATCATGGGCAATAGGAGGTGACAAAAATGCCATGACCAGAATGAGGGAGGTTACCGGCAGTAACCACATCACCTTGGCTTGCAAGGTGCCATCTACGCCGTTGAGGTATGCTTCAATAAATGCATTGCCGATAAGACCGCACACCATTAAACTCGTAAACAGGCCAACTTTGCTCAAATAGGGGTTCTTGTTAAGCATCCACACCGAAATGACCACAACGGCCAAAAGTACAAATAATCGCTCAAGCAGCCACCGGATGAAAATGATGCTTCTGAAAACATCGCCATAACCTTCTGACTTTACCCACTCCGGCGTGAAACTGAATATCTGCATTATCCCGTCACCCACAAACACCTTGAAATGCATCCAAAGCAGGGCAGGATGAAGAAATGAAGTTCTGAAAACATGGAGATACTCTCTTCGGGTGTCCTCATTATCAAACCCGCCTTCACGGTGAAAAGGACTCTCCGGACTGTTTCTGAACGTTGCCGATGACATTGGCAGCATTTCGCGATACTTACATAAGGCCAACTCTTTTTTGTCGCAATGTAGTTCCAGATACTTACTCATGATATTGTTCTCAGCCATTCGACCAGCAAGGTACACATGAGATGCCCCGCTTGACCTGAAACCCTGCCCCAGCATTGCATGCAGGGAAGGTAATACGATCATTACTGCCAATACCAGTCCCCAGCCAAGACCCAGGTACTTGACGGCAATAATCTCCCGTGAACTTGAAATTGCCCATACAGACAATATGATCATGAGCACCAAAAACAGGAATGCATGCCCATGTTGCATCGAACCCGACCACAGGAATACCAGCGTAACCACAATGCGGTCAAATGGTCCTTTACCGGGTGAGGGTGCTATCAGCAACACAAAACTCAACAGGGCTATTCCCGTAAATGCATCCGGGCTCATCATGTTGATGATAAACGGGAATCCCGTTGCAAAATACAACAGCAGGCCAAACGCGATCAGCAGACCAAGCCTGTACCGTGCCCTGACATAGTAATGCATGGCCAGCCAGATAAGCATAAGTGCAATGTAGGCCTGAAAAAATAAAGCCCCATTTGCCCAGCCTATGGCCTTAAATACACCCAGCCAAATAGAATAGGTGAGCGGATGTAAAAAGCTGGCCTGATCCTGCAGGCTTTCAAAAAAACCACGTGCATCCACTTCATAGGGCTCGCCTACCCACCACACATCAGAATAGATAAGCAGGGCAAGAAACAGACAAATGGTCCATGGAACCAAACGCGTATAAATCAACGCTAAATTCATAGGGGTAAAGTTCACATTTTTCCAGGACGTGTAGTTAATTTCAATCCATTTTATGCCGGAATGAAAAGCTGAATGAATTATTCAGGGGTGTACACTGGCGATGTACCGGAATTTATGCTACATTCGCATACATGAAACACGTGTTGGGACTTACTGTGCCTGAACTGGTACTTAGCCCTGAAAAACTCAGGGAATGGCAAATGACCTTGCGTCTTCTTAAACGAACTACAAGGGAACTGGAACGTGGTTCGGATGCTTCCGTTATTTACCTGGTAACGATGAATCACGAAATATCGGAAATGCTGGAAAGTTTTACGCTCAAAGAAGGCATCAACGAATATGTAGAGCTCTACTTCATTATTCCCGATTATTCCGACTACCAGGCTGCCATGCAGGTTGTTCCACTGAAACCTCAAAATTTTGGCAGTATGCTGGCCTTATCCGAGGAAGAATTTCAAAAAATTCCTGCTGAACGGATCAACCGGTTTTGCAGCCTTGTGGGTAAGCGGTGCCTCAAACGAGAATGCAGCCGACTGGAACAAGGCGTTACCGAAGTAACCGACATGTATGAATTGCCGGCCGGTATAGACTGGGACTATTACGGCTTTATTGAAGATTAACCCCCTAAATCCGGCAGCTTTGAAGATCATACAGATTTCGGATATGCACCTCTGCAACAATCCTGCTGACCGGCCTCATGGTATAGATGTATGGAAAAACTTTACGCTTGCCCTGCAAAAAGCGGCACAATATAAACCCGATTTGATCATGCTCACCGGTGACCTGTGCCTCGACACCGGAGAAGTGAGCATATATGAAAGGATCAGGGATTTGATGAGTAGTTTCAACATTCCCTGGTATGCTTTGCCGGGTAATCATGACAATGCTGAGATGATGGAAGCCGTTTTGGGCACCCGTCATTGCCGGAGGCAGTATTATCTGACAGCACTGACCGAGGGTTATGTAGCACTCATTCTCAATTCGGGCGACAGTGTTTTATCCGCGGCCGATGTTTCCCGAATCCACAAAAAGTTATCAGATATCAAGAAAAAGATCCTGGTTTTTATTCACCACCCCATTATCAGTGCTCCCGTTCCTTACATGGAAAGGAATTACATTCTGAAAGACCGGGATCTGATAGCCCATGTGCTGATGGCACACCCTGAGGATGTTATGATTTTCTGTGGTCACTATCATGTAAATATTTGTACACGCTTAGGCAACATTACCCAGTGGATTGCACCAGCTACTTACTTTCAGATAGATCCGGAGTTTGATCACTTCGAAACAGATCACCGCCCGCCGGGATTTCGGGAGATTATTCTGGATGGGGACATGCTCCACACCAGGGTTGTACTGATCAGCTAAACGTGTTTTGTACATGGATTACCGGCAGGTCAGGTAAAATTTGAAGCAAACATGGCATTTTGTCTGCCTTTTTCCGGCGAATTGCGCCATTTTGGCGGGAGCTCTGCAATGGTTTACCATTTGATGAAAGAGTGTAAACAGGTACAAAAACCCGAATAAATTTTAATTTATGCAATACGATAATTTTACCGTCCGCTCCCAGGAAGCCATTCTGCGTGCGCAACAGCTGGCAGGTGGCATGGACCAGCAGAGTGTGGATACATCACATTTGCTCAGGGGGATCATGGAGCAGGATGAAAACGTGAGTAACTTCCTGTTCAATCATGCAGGTATTAGTATAGTCAAGCTCAAAGAAGGTATCAATGAGTTGATCAAGGCTATTCCCCGCGTTTCAGGATCCGATAAGCAATACCTGACCCATGATGCCAACCAGGCATTGAGCAGAGCCAAAAATGCACTGAAAGATTTTGGTGATGAATACATCTCTGTTGAATTGATGATATACGGAATCCTGACCGGCAAGGACAAGACTTCAAAGCTGCTCAGAGATTTGGGACTGACTGAATCCAAATTGAAAACAGCCATTGCAGAGCTGAGGAAGGGTGCAAAAGTGACCGATCAGCACGCTGAAAATCAATACAACGCACTAAAGAAATACGCCATCAATCTGAATGAACGTGCAGAATCGGGAAAACTTGACCCAATCATCGGGAGGGATGATGAGATCAGAAGGGTGCTGCACATACTGAGCCGGCGTAAAAAGAATAACCCCATACTTCTGGGCGATGCCGGTGTCGGAAAAACGGCCATAGTGGAAGGTATTGCCTGGCGCATTGTGAATCATGACGTGCCCGAAAACCTGCTCAGCAAAAACATCTATACGCTGGATCTGGCTGCCCTGGTTGCCGGCGCTAAATACAAAGGCGAGTTTGAGGAAAGGCTCAAGGCCGTGATCAAGGAGGTAAGCAGTTCGGATGATATCATTTTGTTTATTGACGAAATTCACACTCTTATCGGGGCCGGAGGCGGGGGCGGATCCATGGATGCCGCAAACATCCTGAAACCTGCACTGGCACGCGGTGAAATAAGAACCATTGGTGCTACCACCCTGGATGAATACCAGAAGTACTTTGAAAAGGACAAAGCATTGGTTCGGCGATTCCAGACTGTACACATCGATGAGCCCAGCGTGGAAGATACGGTCTCCATTTTGCGCGGGTTGCAGGAAAAATACGAGGTCTACCACAAGATTGAGATCCTGGATGAAGCATTGATTGCCGCGGCGGAACTCAGCCACAGGTATATTGCCGATCGCTTTTTACCCGATAAGGCCATCGACCTGATTGATGAAGCTGCAGCCAGGTTGCGTCTCGAACTGGACTCGGTGCCGGAAGAAGTTGATGAATTAGACCGTCGCAAAAGACAGCTTGAAATTGAACGCGAGTACATAAAGCGCGAAAAAAACGAAAAACAGCTGGCTGTGCTCAATGAACAGATTGCCAATCTTAATGAGCAACTCAATGATCTGAAAGCCCGCTGGCAAAATGAAAAGGAAATTGTAGAAGCTATTCAGGCCTGTAAGCAGCGTATCGAAGAATATGAAATGCAGGCTGCCAAAGCAGAACGCGAGAGTGATTATGAACTGGTAGCCAGGCTGCGGTACGGAAAAATGAAAGAAGAGGAGGCCAAGCTCATGGCTGCCGAAGAGCAACTCAAAGGACTTAGCGAATCAAGCAGGCTCACCAAGGAAGAAGTAACTGCCACGGATATTGCTGAAGTGGTGGCACGGTGGACCGGGATCCCGGTGAGCAAAATGCTGCAAAGCGAACGGGAAAAACTGCTGTCTCTTGAAGAAGAACTCGGCAAAAGGCTGATAGGCCAACACGAAGCAGTAGCGGCAATTTCTGATGCTATACGCAGAAGCAGAGCAGGACTTCAAGATCCAAAAAGGCCGATTGGTTCATTTATTTTTCTTGGCCCTACAGGCGTAGGAAAAACTGAACTGGGAAAGGCCCTGGCTGAAATCCTGTTTAATGATGAGAATGCCATTATCCGCATAGACATGAGTGAATACCAGGAAAGGCATGCTGTATCGCGGCTGGTTGGTGCTCCTCCGGGATATGTGGGGTACGACGAAGGTGGGCAGCTTACTGAAGCTGTAAGGCGTAAGCCGTATTCCATCATTTTGCTGGACGAGATCGAAAAAGCCCACCCTGATACGTTTAATGTCCTGCTTCAGGTGCTGGACGATGGCCGGCTTACCGACAACAAAGGCAGGGTAGCTAATTTCAGGAATACCATCATTATCATGACTTCCAATATGGGTGCTGATGTGATCCTAGAAAACTTTGAAGATCTTGATGCCCTGGGTGAAAAGCATCGCACTGAAATTCTTGAAACCACTAAACTGGAGGTTTTTAATATGCTAAAAGAGCACATGCGGCCTGAGTTTCTCAACCGGATAGATGAGCGCATAATGTTTTTGCCGCTTACACGGGATGAAATCGCCCGCATACTTGATCTCCAGGTTCAGGGAATCAACGCCAAGCTCAAACGGCAGGAACTTACCATGGAACTTTCTGATTCAGCGCGCAATTTGCTAGCAGACCTTGGATATGATCCTCAATACGGTGCCCGGCCCATGAAGAGAGTTCTTCAAAAAGAAGTTGTCAATCAGATTTCGAGAAAAATTCTCGAAGGGGAGTTTATTGCCGGTACACATATTTTGGTCGATGTCGATCAGTCAGCAGGCAAACTGACTTTTACTGCTGCTGAACAGCCCGTGCAGAATTAATGCCGGATAAAGAGCCCTGACTTCAAAACCCAGAGCTCTTTTATTGTAGTATCGTAAGTTGATCACTTGTGTTCAGAAGTTTCGTCTGCCGCCGCCATATTGATTTCCATAGTCGGGAAAGGAATGCTGATGTTGTTTTCGTCAAATTTGCGCTTGATCCCTTCGGTGAGGTACTCAAATGTGCTCCAATAGTCCGGCGTATTGACCCATACCCTTAAGGCAAAATTGATTGAGCTGTCGTCAAGGGCAGTCAGAAAAACTATGTGCTTTTCGTCTTCGAGCTTATTCGGGCACTCGTCTACCAGTTGGTGAAGTACCTGTCTCACTTTGACAAGGTCATCGTGATAGCTGCATGATGCTACCACATCCACTCTTCGTTTGGGCTTCTTGTTCACATTCACAATGGCTGCATTACTCAGTTGCCCGTTGGGTATGATGATTTCCTGATTGTCTGTGGTTCTCATGATCGTGTAAAAAATCTGAATTTCTTCAACAATACCGGTATGATTAGGCGTCTTGATGAAATCACCTACTTTAAATGGCTTGAACATTATTATCAGCACTCCACCGGCAAAATTAGACAACGAACCCTGAAGTGCCAGTCCGATGGCAAGACCTGCTGCACCCAATATAGCTGCAAATGATGTAGTGTTAATTCCCAGTGTAGAAATAGCCGTAATCACTACAAGTATTTTCAGAACAATACTGATCAGCGTAGCGATAAACCTTTTTACCGTTGGCTCTACCGGCCCCTTAAACAGCGCTCTTTTTATGATTCGCGTCACCAGCCCTGCCAGATAGAAACCCGCTACCAAAATCACCAGCGCTATCAGTACTTGCCAGCCAAACCTCAAAATCATATCCAGATTCTCACTCAAAAAATCATCCATAGTTGTGTGCAGTATTTTAGTTCCTCCCTCTACTAAAAACTTTCACCGCTTATTGTTGAAACCCAATCCCATTTTTTATTCCTCAATTCTTAAAACTTACACATACCACCCCTCTACGTCCAACCCTCTACGTCCATTGTCCATTGTCCATTGAATAGTCCACCCATCTACGTCCTTTGCGTCTTTGCGTGATACAAATCCGCCCCTCTACGTCCATTGTTAATTGTTACATTGTTAATTGTAAATTGTCCAATGTCTGTTGTCAATTCCCATTCCCTATCTTTACCCCTTTATTTCATAAGCATTAGTTCATAAACAGCCAATCTGCATGAAACTCATCATACCCATGGCCGGCCGCGGATCCAGATTAAGACCCCATACGCTTACTGTGCCCAAACCGCTTATTCCGTTCTCAGGAAAACCTATGGTACAGCGCATGGCCGAAGACCTGGCCACCGGAACTGCACAAAAGTTTGAAGAAATTTCCTTTGTCATCGGTGATTTTGGTGAAGAAGCAGAAAAAATGTTATCCCAAATAGGAGAAAACATCGATACCCCGGTAAGAATCTATTACCAGAAAGAACCCCTCGGAACAGCTCATGCCATACACTGTGCTGCAGACTCCCTTAATGGCCCGGTAATGGTGGCTTTTGCAGATACTTTGTTCAGGGGAGCATTCCATGTTGATGACCGGGACGAGGGAATAATCTGGGCAAAACGCGTTGACAACCCTTCTGCTTACGGGGTTTTGAAGCTCGACGGACACGGCATGATCAGCGGTTTTGTGGAAAAACCGGAAAACTTTGTTTCTGACCTGGCCATTGTGGGTATTTACTACTTCAAACACGGAGAAACCCTCAAAAAAGAAATCGAATACCTGCTCAACAACGACATTCGCGAAAAAGGCGAATTTCAGCTCACCAACGCGCTGGATCGCATGCGCCAAAACGGTACATCTTTCAGGCCCGGCACCATAGAGGCTTGGCTCGACTGCGGCAATAAAGACGCCTTGATTGCTGCCAACCGGGATGTGTTGGAACATGCTGACCCCGAACCGCTTCAAAGCCGCATTGCCACTATCACCGAAAGTGTGATCATAGAGCCGTGCTATATTGGTAACGGTGCACGAATTGAGCAATCCGTTATCGGCCCGTTTGTTTCAGTGGGTGAAAATACCACGATTAAAAAATCCATCGTTTCCAACAGTATTATCCAGCAGGATGTTATGTTACATCATGTGCATTGCTCCAATAGCATGATCGGGCGATTTGCAAGCTGTAAAGGAACCCCGAAGAACTGGAGCATCGGAGATTATACAAAACTGGAAGAATGAACATTTTTTTGCATCACGGATATGCGGCGGTGATTTTTGGGTGGATAACTCTTTGTTTGGCTGTTACTCCGCTCTCAGCACAGGAAGTATTTGAAGAGGAAGGTCCGCTGCCTCCATTGGTAAGCAGTGAGGAGACTGTAAACCAGCGCCTGTTTATGGAAGGGTTTAAAGCTATGGCCCTGGAAGAATACGACCTTGCCCTGGCTAAATACAGTGAACTCCTTGGCCGGGACCCCGGCAATCACGTGGCTCATTTCGAAATGGCCAAGGCCTTTTATTATACCGAACAAACCGAAAGAGCCCTGGAGGCCATTCTTCGCGCTATTCGCCTGGATGGCAATAATGTCTGGTATCGGCTGCTGGCCACTGAATTACTGGCTGACGAAGAGCGGTTTGCCGAAGCAGCCGCCCAAATGGAACAGGTGATCAAGCTCGAACCGGGACATCCGGATTATTACTTCGAACTGGCCTATCTGCACATCATGAACCGGAAATTTGAAGAAGCCATTGCCACTTACGAGCTCCTTCAAAGCAAAATTGGCATTTACGAAGACATAGCTGTACGAAAGTATCGCCTGCTTCTTGAAATGAATCACTGGACAGAAGCTGAACAAGTACTCCTCGAGTTGCGCGATGCCTATCCATCGGAAATTTCGGTTTATCATCATCTGGCCAATTTTTACATGCAAAAAGGCGACAAACAAAATGCCATGGAAACCTTCCGGACTATCCTGGAACTCGATCCCAATGATCCTATGGCACAGCTGGGTATGGCCGAATCATACAAAGCCAACCGGGATTTTACAGCTTATCTCAAAGCAGTTCGCCCGCTGATGGCTAATCCCGAGGTGGACATTGATCTCAAGGTAAGCGAGATTATGCCTTTTTTGCGAACAGTTGATGGTACTTCGGATGAAGAGTTGCGAAAAGCCATGCTGGAAGTGGGCAGACTTCTTACCGAAGCACACGATACCGATGCCAAGGCATTTGCCGTTTATGGCGATATGCTTTACAACGTTGGGCAGCCGGAAAAAGCACTCGAACAGTTTGAAAAAGCTCTGGCGCTTAACCCCGCAGTATTTGCTGTGTGGGAACAGGCATTGATGATTGCTGCTCAAACAGGCAACGGCGATAAATTGATAACTTTGTCCGCCCACGCCATCGATCTGTACCCCAATCAGGCTTTTTTCTTTTTTATGAATGGCGTGGGACACAGTATGGAGGGCAATTTCAGGGAAGCTGAATACAGCCTCAATGATGCGCTGATGATGGCCGGACGCAATGAAACGCTGCGCCAGCAAATTCAATCTCAGCTCGGAACGGTGTATTTCAGGCTAGGTGAGTATCCGCAATCAGATGCTGCTTTTGAAAAAGCCCTGGAAATGAATCCCCGCGATGCCATAAGCCTCAACAATTACAGCTATTATCTTGCCGTGCGGGGTGTGAAACTGGAGCAGGCCAAAGCCATGTCGGCCAAATCCAATGAGTTGTTGCCAGGCAGAGCAGCCTTCCAGGATACTTATGGTTATATCCTTTTCCGCATGGAGTTGTATAGTGAATCGGCAGAATGGTTTGAAAAAGCCCTGCATAACAGCGGTAGCAGTGATCCCGAAATACTCGAACACTACGGCGATGCGCTTTTTATGCTCAACAGAACCGACGAGGCATTAAAATACTGGGAAAAAGCCCTGGATCTTGGTGGTAATGGAGCTTTGCGAAAGAAAGTTGAAACCAAAAGCATCAAAGGATCATGATCAGGTATGGTGTGCTGCTTCTGGTGTTGGCAGCAATAGCTGCCATGAGCTGCCGGGCAAAAAAAATGCCTGATGCTCCGGTTCATTTCCCCGATGAAAGCCATGGTGTTTGGAACCTGATGCAGGAAAACACCTTGCCCTGGAATTCTGCCGTTATCCGTTCCCGTTTGCAATACAGGGATGAATCCGGAACTCAGTCAGGCACAGTGAACATCAGAATGATCAAGGATAGTGTGGTTTGGATGAATGCCACCAAACTGGGCTTTGAAATTGCCAGGGTATTGGTAACTGCCGATTCTGCATTTGTGCTTAACAGACTCGAAGGCAGCACCTCTGCAGTATCCTTGTATGAACTGGCGCATGAATTCGGTTTGCCTCCGCGCCTCGATTATATTCAGCACCTGCTGATGGGCCAAACCATACCGGCTCATTACGCAAAGGCCAGTAATGACAGCAGTAATCCCCTGAGATTCAAAGTCAGAGACTCCCGGCTGATGTGGCATTACCTGCTAATGCCCGACACCGGAATGCCTTCGCTGCTGGCAGTAGAGGACGAAGGTTCTGCTTATAAATTGGTATGGAATCTTAGCAACTACAGAGTACTTCCCGATACGCGTTATTTTTCGTTCCTTCGCGAAGGCATTGTATTAGATGAAAAGGATCAAACCATCCTCACCATACAATTGGATATCAGCCATGTGGATGTGGACACTACTTTCGACATTCCTTTCAGACGGCCTTAGTGTAACGCGAGGCACTCGTACTTTCCATGCAATGATGCGGTTTGTAACTGTGTTGTTGTTTTTTGTGGGGATAGCTCTTTGTGGGCATTACCCTCTCTCAGCCCAGGCCGACCCACAGACCCTGGAGCAACAACGTCGTGATCTTCAGCGGGAGATCAGTACTATACAGCAACTTTATTCCCGGGCAAGCCAAAGCCGCGAGGCAGAGCTTCCGCGTCTGATTGCCACCAGAAGACAAGTGGAAAACCGCGAAAAACTCATTGGCGTGCTCAGGGCTGAAATCCGGCAGTCGCAGCAGCGCATAGAACGCAGCAACGAAATGATTACCATGCTGCAAAACGATATTGACAACCTGCAGGAAGAGTATGCAGCCATGTTGCGTCAGGCATATCGCCGGCAGCAGCTGCAAAACGACTGGCTCTTTTTGTTTTCGGCCCGATCATTTAACGATGCCTATCTGAAATGGCAGCTCCTGCGTCGATACGATAATTACCGGGAAAAACAGGCCAGACTTATTCTCCTTACCCGTCAATCGCTTCAACGAAGGGCCAATATGCTGGCTGAAGAAAAGATGGAGCAGGAGCGGTTACTGGAAGCCGAGCAACAGCAAAAAACCGCCATTCAGCAAGAGCTTCAGGAGATGCAGCAACTATACAACAGCCTGAGTCGTGAAGAAAATCGCCTGAAAACTGAACTAGCTCAAAAGCGTAGGGCAGAAGCACGCTTAGCCAGAGCTATTGAGGAGGCTATTGCTGCCGCTGCAGCAGCCCGGGAAACATTCGTAGCTGCTGAATCAGCTGAAATGGATGAGATTGAAAGAAAATTTGCACTGAACAAAGGCCGTCTCCCCTGGCCTGTGAAATCCGGATTTGTCAGCAGTCGTTTTGGCCGGCAACAGCATCCCACACTTCGCTCAGTAATCATTCAAAACAACGGTATCGACATTCAGACAGAACATCAGGCCGATGTTCTTGCCGTATTTGACGGTATTGTGCAAAGTGTGGAAGTTATTCCTCAATACAGCTATGTGATCATAATACAGCACGGAAGCTACTATACCACCTATTCCCATATCTCCTCTTCCAGAGTTAAACGCGGCGATCGCGTAGTAGCCGGCCAGCCCATTGGCATCGTAAAAACCAACAACCAAACCAACGTTGCCGAACTCCACTTTGAACTCTGGAACCACCGCGACCGCCAGGATCCCTCCGAATGGCTCAGCCGTTCCATACGCTAACTCTATTTACATCTGTTACCCCGCTCCACGTCCACCTTTATTCAGGCATCAACACCAAACACCTCACTACCTAAAACACTGACTTCATGAAAATTTCACATCAAGTTGATTGGAATTTTTTAAGCTCATTTAATAACTTACAGCCTATTATATATTGTATAACATGACATATAAATAATTAATGCAATATTATTCACACAACGCTTGACATTGCAGAGTATTTCGTATAATATTGCTGGTGGGATATGTAATATCAATCCGATGCACATATCCGATGCCAATTATGAAGAAACTTATACAATCTTCAAAACGATGGATATTGTATGTAAATGTGACTGCGGAGTCAGGGGGTTTTCTGGCTATATCTGTGCATTTTTTTTCTTCTTAGTGTATTTCTCATGGGCTGACCATGTTATAGCTCAAGCACAACAGGTAGTTTATAAGCCACTTTACACGGAAGAGAGTTTTACGAATAGAGCAATAGATGTAAATCTGCCGGTAGGCAGCATGGCCGTCGAGGCGGGTGTAGCCATATTTGGAACTGGAAACCTCACAGCCCATGCAATAAGAGGCGACGTGAGTAGTTTTGGAGACGGTCTGAAATATTTTGGGCAAGGAGCTTTAGCAGTTGCGGCACTTGGGGCAGCTTGGCAATTTGCACCCTTGATACCGGGAATTGGGCAAGGGTTACAAACAGGTATGACAATTTATGGTAAAGTGCATCTCGCTGGAACTGCCGTCAGTACAGTTAGTGGTTTAGGGCAAGGTATTTTTGGGGGTGATTGGAGTGCCCTTGGAAATGCGGGAGAAATATTCTTAGGCAATTTTTATCTTGACGAAAATCGTTCATTCTTTGGTGGCGTATGGCAAGGAATAAGTAGACATACTTGGGAATTTCCACAAACAGGACTTGGGCACACTTGGACTCAATTAAGGAATACTTTTGGCGGAGTTGACAGGGTGGATTATTTTGGTGGAGCAACCTTTGCTACAAGAGAAAATCAAGATGGCAGAAGTGGCATGTCACTGGGGAACTTTATAAACATCTCAATTTGGGATGAAATTCATGGAGATTTTGATGCCAGAGTAATATCTGACCCTTTATTTATGCATGAATATGGGCATTCTTTTGATAGTCAAATTTTTGGTATTTCATATTTATGGACTATTGGACTTCCAAGTTTAATAAGTGCTGGAACTGCATCTCAAGTGGCAGGAGAACCCTTTGGTGTTACAACACATGTTTTCAGGTGGTATGAAATGCGAGCTAATCGGCATGGTGCAAGATATTTTAATAAATATTTTGGAGTAGATTGGACACCTTACGAAACAATGTATCCAAAAAGACGACGCTAAAAATTAGTTTAAAAATGAAAAAGATGATAAAAATTTTCCTGATAATATTGCTTGTCACAAATCTTTATAAATGTGAAAAAGCTGCTATGGACATAAAATATGCTGTTTATTTAACGAATAATGCAGAGCATTCAATCGGATGTTATTTTGGTTTAGGGGGTGAGTTCGGAACACTATATCCTGATACAACATTACCTACAACTAATCAGTATGTTGTTACAGAAATTAAATCTGGTACTAGATATATTTATGACAGTGGTCTTAAATGGGAAGAAATATATTCTAAGCTTCCTAAAGATACAATGTCAGTTTATATTTTTCATGCGGATACTCTAAAACAGGATAGTTGGGAAGATATAAGAAATAATTACAAAATTTTAAGACGGTACGACTTAAGTTTGGACGACTTAAAACAGAATAACTGGACAATCACTTATCCATAACAAAAAAGCCGGGCTGTCGCGGCTTTTATTTTATAATGCCGCAACATTTTTCTGAAAGAAATCTTTAAACTTCTTTTTGGTGAGCATGGTATCAGTCATTTTAAAAATGACATGCTTTTCTTCATCATCGAGCTGCTGGATTAACCGGAGCTGTTCCATCGTGGTTTTATCTTCAACCGTCACTTCCTTGGGCAGTTCCTTGCCCGGGTTCAAAATATCATCCACCGAAACGCCGAACAGGCCAGCCAGTTTATTGAGCAAATCAAGGGACGGTTCCCTTTTGCCATTTTCTATTTTGTTGTAGTTGGATTGGTCAATGCCAAGTTCAATTGCAATCTGCTTTTGTTGCAACCCCTTTTCTTTCCTGAGTTTCTTTATATTATCACTTACATTCATAAGGCTTTGTTTTGCGTCAAAATTATGCAAAATGACCAATAATAACAAATAAAAGATAAATATGGAAATTATAAATTGGTTATTATGGAAATTTAATTTTACCTTTGCGATGGTCAAATCGCCATAT
>JBJHCA010000007.1:0-54426 GCA_050485785.1 Saprospiraceae bacterium
CGCTGGGGCAGCCTGATGTGGGCACAAAGAAACGTGCCACCCAACGATCCGCAGTATGGCTGGCCCGGCCTGCTCGACGGCCGGCCTGCAGACCCCGGCGTGTATGTGTACCACATTACCATTCGGTTTGTGAACGGCAGAATACGCCACTACTCGGGCAGTGTAACCATTATGCGGTAGTGCCGCCCTGCTTCCGGCGGAAAGAACAAAAGCCACAGGGACGCAAAGCGGCCCCAACAAAAAGTGATCCATCAAAAACTCAGAAAAAAGTTCGTCACTCCATTTAAGATTGGATTAAATACCCTGGTTGATCACCAAAATGGGGCATTGAACCTGCTTGAACGGCTATTCAGAGAAATTGTGCGTGGTGAACAGTAAAAGCCTTTATATTTGCTTTCAAATTGTGCCTGAGGGCCTGAAACCTGAATTTAATTACCTGAAAACTTATATGATGAGAATTCTGATCGCACTTTGCCTGACCATGATGATTTCCACTGCGGTGATGGCCTCGCAAGACTCTGTACGGGGTACTGTGTTTGGGCTGTATTTTACTTTTTCCAATGAAGTTTGGTTTGCCAACCTGGATGCCCTGAATAAGGAACTGGAACGTTTTGACTATGCTGAAGCCAAGTTATCTTATTTCAATACGGGATTTGGGGGTCGTCTGCAGATCAACCGTTTTATGCTGTCTTACTCAGTGAACGGCAGAACGAGATCGGAGGATACCAATGTGTACTTTCATGAGATGGAATATCGTGCCAACTCCTTTAATCTGGGGTATGACATGATAGGACAGCCGGGGTTTTCGCTGTATCCTTTTGCCGGTTTCAAGTGGACATATATCAATTATCTGTATTCAGAAAAGCCTCAAGGGCAGATAAACTTTGAAGATTTTATTTCCAATGGCCGGATGCACCAGGAATTTACTAACCGCAATACACATTTGGATGTAGGACTGGGCTTTTCGAGAAACGGAGCGCTATTGCTGGGATTGCGCGGCGGATATCTTGTACCGCTTCGCGCAATGCGCTGGACGGCTTATGATGGCAGTGTGGTTTTGCGCAACGGCCCGGAGATTGATTATAACTTTTACGTAACCCTCACCGTGGGTCTGGGCAGCACCGACAGAACAAACCGGGGAAGGATGCGAAGCATCAGGATTTAACTTAAGCATGAACACAAAAAAGCCTGAACGGAATTTCCGTTCAGGCTTTTTTGTGTTTACATATCATTGGGATGCCAAAAAATTACTCTACAACAACTTTTCTCACTGCTATACCTTCGTCAAAAGTAAGACGGGCGAGGTAAATTCCGGAAGCCAGATTGTTGCGCTGC
The DNA here is from genome assembly GCA_050485785.1 of Saprospiraceae bacterium. GTDB lineage: Bacteria > Bacteroidota > Bacteroidia > Chitinophagales > Saprospiraceae > JBJHCA01. Next base: position 1,336 of record JBJHCA010000007.1, read on the forward strand.
ATGATGAACTGAGCCTGGTCAAGATCGCTGTAAAAACGCAAAAGTCTACCTGACAAGTCGAAGATCTCAATGGCACGGATCGGAGAACCACTGAGGGACTCAAAGCGCACTTGTTCAGTCATGGGATTGGGTGCTACCATCAGTTTAACTTCAGGAAGCTGTGTTTCCACTATGTTGACGTAATTTTCGAGATTACAGCCCAGATTGAGTGCCAGGCAAGCGCGTGGAGCAAAGAAATTCATGACCGTATCGATTACGGCACGGGCGTTTTCATTGTCTGATGGTGCTGTAGCATTAGGATTGTCTTCAGCCCAAAAATCCCACGGGCTGCTTGATGCGGGATTGATCAGCGGGAAGAGTCCGCGATAACCGTCATTTCTGGAATTAGCCACCGGCGTATAGTTATCTACAAATTGGAGGTTGTGGAAAATGCTGTTGTTTCCGTATTCGGTATTGAGCTTTTGAATCAGATAGGATCCCTGCACCTCAACCACTGGCAGGTTAACTACAGGAACCATTACAATGCCTTCAACATAGGGTGCAAACGGATCGGTAGGCACATGGAAAGATATCCATGGCTTTTGCCCCGGGTCTATCCATGATGAATCACCCAGTGCACCGCCCAAATTCACCGTGAAGTGATATTCAGAAGAAATGGGCGAACCGTTGGCATACGTAACATGGTTGGGATAGCAGAGCGTATCGCCAGCAGGAAAACCGGGGTAACCGGGCGGAACAATGCCTACAGAAGTACCGTTGATATCGCCGTTTACGGCTTCAATAACCATGGGGAACGGACTTCCATCGATAGTAGTGATGAATTTAGGTATGAGTATCTTATTGTAGTTATCCAGTGCCGAGGCAACCGCTGCAATATACCCTCCGGTACCATGACCCCAAACAGTGATTCTATCAGGATCAATTTTAAATGTGTTGCCACCGTCCACGGCATTTTTTCTGAAGTATCGAATACTTGTACGGGCATCCTGCATGCCCCGGTATGCGGCATTAATGAGAGTAAATACCCTTTCATCCTGTGTGGGAGCAATAGGGTTCCATCCGAGGCGGTAGTTTACGGCAGCGGCAACAAAGCCTCGCTTGGCCAGATTCCGGCATACTTCAACTATGGAAGAATCGCGATTAGTACCGGTAGTGCTGCCGTTTTGTGGAAAGGGAATAAAATTACCTGTGTGGAAAACAAGCACCAGTGGCCGTTGTGTTTCCGTATCACCAACCGGTTCGTAAACGTCCATAGTCAATGCCTGAGGAACTGCTTCTCCCACCTGAGGAAGCAGCAAAACCGTGGCATTCACGCCATACTGTACATTGGTGGTAACTTGTACATTGGTAAATACTTCTTCAACATACCTGTTTTGCGCATAAAGCTGGCATACCCATACAGTGAAGAAAAAAGTAAAAATAAAAGTAAATGTCTGTTTCATATTGAATAGAGTTTAGTGGTGAATTGAGTTTAAAGTTAGCGTTTTTTCCAGTCATATAAAAACGATATGTAAGCAAGCCTTCCAATACGCGGGCCACCATAGGTTTGATATACCCTTTGATCGAGCAGATTGGATGCACCGATCTTAATGGTAGTATTGATGCGCGAGTGCCTCCAGTTGATCTGTGCATCGAGCAACTGATACCTTGGGATGGTTCCGGTAAACTGCGGTGAGCCCTCAAATACAAATCCGTCAATCCATTTATAATTGACATTGAAGCCAAAGTCATTCAGGAACCCGAGGTCAATCCCGCGGCCGGAAATGCTTATATTGAATTTGTGCTCCGGAGTGTTAAATGCCGGTACTATCGGGTCATCAACCTGAGTGATGAGCTTGTTCCACGAATAATTTCCGCTCAGCATGTAATAAGTGGCAAAGTAGTAGTTCAGGCCGATGGCAAAGCCTTGTGTCTGTACTCTTTCCAGTGAGTTAGCAGCATAGCGGTAAACCTGGAGGCTATTGGCCTCAGGCAGTCCGGAAGCGGGATCAAATCTGGCCTCAATGCCTATGTTGTAGCCCAGAAAATCGTAGTAAATGCTGTAATAATAACCTGCATCTAAAAAAAGGCTATTAAAGAGGGTAGTTCTGTAGCCCAGTTCAATAGTTCTTACTTTCTCCGGGCGCACCGGATCGATACTGAAGTACCTGAGTGAATCGAGCCTGAGTTCTTTACGGTATGCCTCAAATGATTCGATGGTGATAAGACTGTCTACTCCAGTCAGGTTACCGGCAAGGATGGCTCGGCCAACATTGAGATTGAGGTATTGGTCTGACAGTGTCGGATTCCGGATACCGGCTGAAAATGATAAGCGGAGGTAGTCTTTATCCGTTGGTTTGTAAACCAATGAGGCAGCAGGTGTGGCAATCCAGGGAAAGTTTTCGTTCTTGTCAACCCTTACCGTGGCACTGGTAGTGAGTTGTTGATTAAACCACTTCCGCGACAATCCGGTATACATACCGAATTCGAGATTGCGGATTTTCTCAGTTTCGGAATCCGAGAATATCGTGCCCCTTGAATCCGGGGCATACATTCTTCCATTGGCACCTACAACCCATTCATCTGCAAATGAAGGCGTGAATTTATACTCGCCGTGCACGTGATGAAGTGCTGATTGTGAATAAAACCGGGTTCCGCTTTCTTCATCGTTGTTGAGCGAAGTGGTAATCCGGTGGAAAGCCTCATCAAACTCCGGTGTTCCGGGTACGAGGTAAGCCATTTCACCATCGCGATTACTTTGATTGGCAAATTGTTCAGCCTGGCCATGCCATTCAGCGAGCTGTTCATTATTGTCGAAAAGCCACTGCTCAGCAGCATCGTAATCAAAAGTGATGGTCGGTGGTATGGTGGTGAAGTCAAACTGCAGGGTAGGATAACCCATTTGCTCCATTTGCTTGCCGATTTGCTGATTTTTCCAGTAATAGACATAATCATTGGCCCAGGCTTCATTGGTTTTGGCTTCTTCAAGCAGGCGCAGGGCTGTGAAATATGGATCGTACGAATCTCCTGCATTCTCTTTGGTGGTATATGCCCTGATAAAAAACTGATCCTGTTTGCGGTATTCCAGTCTTTGCTGAAAGAAGCGGATGTTTTTCAGACTGAAGCGATTATCGCCCTGGTAAACGGTTGTACCGAATCCAAAGTTTGACCCTACGATCAGCTCCGGAGATTGATGCCCTATTATGGGTCTGGTACGTATATGTACTGCGGCAGATGCTTTGATATTGCGGGTGTCGTAATCAACCAGATCAGCTTCGCGGTAACCGGTTCGGTAGAATATACCCAGTCCTGCATTCTCACCCCACTGATTGGACGGGGAAGATTTGTCACCCAGCGGGAAGTACTCATCTCCGTATATGTTGACAGCATCATATCTGCCGGGGTTACTGGCCGGCACTCTGCTTCCGTCAATCGGATCGTAATTGTTGGCTACCCAGTCATCAGCCCTCAGGTAGAACAGGTTGAACTTGAAGCCGACAAAGTCATTACCGTCCTTTTTAATGACATCAGCATACCGCATGGCCGTTTCAAGCAAGTTTCGCTCCCCGCCTTTCACCTGCGCCGCCAGCCCTTTATGAAAAAACGGGCTTCGGGTCTCCATACTGATTACACCATTAAAGGCATTAGGGCCGTAAAAAGCAGAGCTGGCTCCAACAATCAGGTCAACCTTTAGGATATCCAACTCAGGTGCACCCAAAAAGTTACCTAATGAAAAGTTCAAGCCGGGTGCCTGATTATCTATACCATCGATGATCTGCAATGTCCTGACAGGACTGGTGCTGTTGAATCCTCTGGTATTGACAATTTTAAAACCAAGACTGGCCGTAGTTAAGTCAACCCCTTTAAGTGAACCCAAGCCGTCATAAAAGTTGTCCGATGCAGTTTGGCGAATGGCAATGGCATCCAGGGATTCTATGGTCAGCGGAGCAGAGCGCTGACGCTCGGAAATTCGCTGCCCCCTGACTTCAATTACCTCTGTGGTACTGGCATCTTCAGAAAGCAGAATGGCTATGGGTCGGTCGTCTGATTCCACTATGATCTCCTGACGGGCAAAGCCAACATAGGTAATGTTGAGTTGAATGGGCAGCGGTGCATTGGTTCTCAATTCAAAATTCCCGTACACATCACTCACTGTACCGTCAGTTGTACCCTCTACAGTGATATTGGCTCCGATAAGTGTTTCTCCTGTGAGTGCATCGCGAACTTCACCGTAAATGCGATTGCTTTGTCCGTACAATGCAGTACACCAGGCAATCAGCCAAAAAAATGCTATCCAAAAAAATCGTAAAAACCCTGTCATATCTTCTTTATGCCGGTTGAGCTGGAAATACAGCTACAAAGTACATAAAAAATCAAGACAGCCCTTTCTGATCAATAATTTTTATTGATTTGAATTAAATTACCAAACAAACATGCCAAATATGTAGCATCATTAAAATATTATTTGGCAGTTGATCATTAAATGCTGGGCGGGATTTTAGGTTTCCCATCTTGCATTTACAGAAGAAAAAATACCAGCAATACTAGGATTCTCAATTTCACGGACTACTCCCCTTCAGGTTTCATTATGGTTCACAGGCGATGTTGAGGTTGATTAAAATGTGAGCTTAACGCTAACCAGTTCATTGCGTCCGGTTCCCCTTCTGGCGGCCAGCATCCAAACTTCATTACCGGAAATTTGCAGGCCTGTATCAGGAATCAACATATACTCGCCTCTTCGGCCACCGATTCGCTGGTCACTGATGTAATGGCTATTGCTGACGGCACCTGTTCTGTGATCGATTTCCACCACAATAGCGGAGTAAACATTGGCCAGATCAGGGCCTACAACAGCTCGGTTGACTCCGTCGTACTTATGCAGGTAATCGCGGAATATAAGCTGTATATGATCGCCGGCAATACGAGAGAAAACGCCATTAGTTTTAGCTGCATCATTTTTTGACGATATCCGTCGCTCAATGCGTTGATCCCACAGCATTTCTCCTTTTTCATCAAGCTTCCACAGATAAATATGCGCCGAAGTGTATTCCGTGTCCTGAACCGGTGGTGTAGTGACCGGAGTTCGTGTGGATTTTCTTTCGGATATCTGGGAAGCTGTCAATATAACGCTGCCATCAGATTCAAAATGCACATCAGTTACCGTGAGATTTTCGCGTCCCCTGATGCTGTGGCCATGCTGTACGGCGATTTGGCCATCCGTTGCATTAATCCTGGCAAAAAACACCCCGGTGGGTGTTTCAATATTAATACCTGCCCTGCGGTAGTTAAAATACACTCCGGCAAGGGTTAAGTCTCCTGCGGTATTGAATCCTGTCTTATACGAAGCAATTACCGGATTCTCATCGAATTGCAGCCTGACTTCCTGCATTGGCTTTCCTTGCTTATCAAAGGAAGTAACCGTATGATAATCCGCTTCACGCCGTTCTGAAACTTTCTTCAGAATGAATACCTGACCATCGTTATTAACGAAATGCCTGTTACTTGCTGAACGCGAACTTTCATACGGAAATTCGTAATCTGTTGTCCAAACATGGTTAAATGCGGCATCGTATTGATGAATAACTATCTTTTCGTTGGCCCTGCGCTCATGAGGCAACTGGCCAAATACTACAAAACGTTTTCCGTCAGGGCTGACCATTACGCGCAGGTATCCCAGGTTCAAAGCACGCTCCACCGAGTAGGAAGTCAACAGCGTTCCACTGCCCCGCTTACCATCCGGATTTATTGGATAATAGTACATGGAGTACACCGATTCGTCGCGGTTGTACCGGGTCTTAAACAGAAAGGGCTTCCCCCCGATAACATGTATGCCTGCATAGTTATTGGCATCACCGGGTTCAAGGGCTTGCTGATCAATGAGCTCCGAACCTGCCAGTTTCATATTCCGGTCGTAAGCTATCACCTGCAAGTCATAGTTGATCGGTTTTCGAACATTGAACATTTCCTGAACTACCATCACACGATCATCGGTTTGAATGGTTCTGAATTCAACCTCTTCAAATTCCTGAACCGTTCGTGGCTCTATAAACTCCACGGTTTGTGCTACAGTGATTACCGGCAGGCACAACAACAAAATATACAGTGCTTTCAAAACTTGGAAAATTTAAATCAATCCGGCCTTACGGCTTATTCAGATACCATTCGTTATACTCTCTGATGATTTCAAAGAGACGTGACATTCCGTAACCACTTTCACGGTTGGCCACTTTTTCGGCCAGTTCTTCATGGTCATGAATATAAGCGCTCATATTGCGGGCAAAACGCAGTCCGAAGCTTTGCAGAGTAATCGGATCTGCATTTTCAGGATCATGGGGCTTGTGAAACACGATCATTTCCTCCTGGTCTTTGTCCTCACTGTAAAAGGTATACTGGGCAATGGGCCCGTCTTCATGAAGTAGGTTGAAGCGCAGGGGGCGCGAAAGCAATCCTCCGCTAAAGTTAATAGTGCGGTAAGTTTTATCGGCTACGCGATACTCCTTTACATCAGCCGGCCTAAAACGATCAGTTCGTCTGCGGTCAGTTTCGTTCTCGAAAAACTCAAACTGTTTTTGATTATCTGTTTTGGAACCATGGCGAATATAACCGTGCACTGTATCACCTTCCAGGGTAATATAATAGCCGGGATATAAGTGGCCGGTTTTGTACACTTCACCGGACCAGTCCTGTGCCTCACAAAAAGCCATACAAAATACGGTAAGTACTAATGTTGAAAAAAGATACTTCATGTCAATTCAGTTTTATTAAAACATCAATCAAGTTTAACAACAAAAATCCATGTTATTAAATCCTTTAAAGCTGCAAAGGTACATTTCTCCAGTAGATTTACAAGGCTTGTAAATGCTAAATAAGACTCACTAAGCGATAAAAGTAAGTTCCGCTGCAGAATTGGAATGGAAAGCATCGCTTTTCAAGGAAATCAGTAAAATACAGCAACCAAAACACGGCCTATGAATCTGTTAAATCCTGCCCGGAGCCGGCTGTACTCACCCCTGCTTCTTCATCCCGGATACAATCACATCCACTACCTCCGGATCAAGCAACGTGGATGTATCACCAAGTGATGAAACGTCCCCTTCGGCAATTTTTCGCAATATGCGTCGCATGATCTTACCCGATCTGGTTTTGGGTAGTCCGGGAACAAACTGTATAACTTCAGGTTTAGCTATCTTTCCAATCTGTTCAGTTACATTGCCGATAATTCCAGCACTAATCCGGTCGGTATCCGGCGCATTTTCTTTCAGAATCACAAATGCATAGATAGCCTGACCCTTGATGGCATGAGGGTAACCAACCACAGCAGATTCAGCAACATGGCGATTGAGGTTTATGGCGTTTTCTATTTCAGCAGTGCCAAAACGATGCCCGGAAACGTTGATCACATCGTCAACCCGGCCAATGATGCGATACAGCCCCATCTCATCTCTTTTTGCTCCGTCTCCGGTAAAGTAATATCCCTTGTAATGAGAAAAATAAGTAACACGACAGCGTTCGTGATCTCCATAAGTAGTTCGAAGCATGCCCGGCCAGGGATGCCTGATACACAAATATCCCTCCGTGTCGGCTTCAGTGATCTCCTGCCCATCCTTGTTGAGCAAAACCGGTTGAACACCAGGAAGCGGAAGACCGGCATAACAGGGCTTCATGGGTGACAGGTGACCCATACCACTGATCATGATGCCACCGGTTTCGGTTTGCCACCACGTATCCACAATCGGGCATCGCTCTCTGCCCACGTGTATGTGGTACCAGTTCCAGGCCTCGGCATTGATGGGTTCACCAACAGTGCCCAACACTTTGAGTGAATCGAGGCTGTAGCTTAACACGTGGTCGTCGCCAGAAGCCATAAGTGCCCTGATTGCCGTAGGTGCCGTGTAAAACTGACTGACCCCGTGTTTGTCGCAAACCTCCCAAAACCTCCCCGGACTGGGAAAAGTGGGCACACCTTCAAACATCAGAGTGGTTGCTCCATTAAGTAATGGTCCGTAAAGTATGTAACTGTGCCCGGTTATCCAGCCAATATCCGCTGTACACCAGAATATATCCGATTCTTCATACTGGAACACATTGGCAAAAGTATAGCCTGCATACACCATGTACCCGCCACAGGTATGTACCACTCCTTTGGGTTTACCTGTTGAACCCGAAGTGTAAAGAATAAAAAGCAAATCTTCAGCGTCCATGGACTCAGGAGCGCAAAACCGGTCAACGGTTTCCAGTTCGTCATGCATCCACAAGTCCCTGCCGGGGATCATATTGACTGCCCAGCGGGTACGTTCCGTTACCAGTACTTTTTCCACGGTAGTGCATCGCTTCAGGGCTTCATCCACTACCCTTTTCACCGGAATTTCCTTGGATCCCCTGTAGAGACCGTCGCTGGTCAGTACCATTCGGGCTTCGGCATCATTGATCCTGTCAGCTAAAGCTGCAGCACTGAATCCGGCAAAAACCACCGAGTGTACCGCCCCAATACGAGCACAGGCCAATACCGCTATGGCCAGCTCCGGTATCATGGGCATGTAAATCGCTATCCGGTCACCTTTGCCCATGCCATGCTTTTTTAAAACATTGGCGTACATGCAAACTTTCTCGTGAAGCTCCCTGTAGGTCAGCCGGAGATATCGCTCTCTGGGGTCGTTGGGCTCCCAGATCAGGGCAAGTTTATTCCCTCGCGACTTGAGATGGCGGTCAAGACAATTCTCCGTAATGTTGAGCCGGGCACCACGAAACCATTTAACCGAAGGTACGTCAAAATTCCATTCCAGCGTTTTGTCCCAGGGACGCATCCAGTTATAATGGCCAGCTATTTCTGCCCAAAACCCCTCAGGGTCATCTACACTTTTAAGGTAAGTTTTGTGGTAATCGTCCGTAGTCTTGATTCGAAAATCCATTCAACATATGTTTCGGTTCAGCGTGAAGATAACGATAGCCGCATGAATTCCAAATCAGGCTGCTTACATATTATCGGCTTATTGGGTCTCCGTCTCCAATTGCACCAGCCTTTCGGCAATCTGGTCTAGAACCCTGCGGTGATTAAACCGGGTACAGTGACCTTCCATGGGTGTAAATTCAACAATGGCATCGGAAACCGGATCTGTCGTACTTTTGAGGAATGCATGAAATGTTCGCGTTGCCATGTTGAGATAATACTGATCCATATCACCCATCCAGATGTAGATCTTCCCACTGAGCTTTGGCCCCAGTGTTAACCAGTTTTCGCGGGCATGGATCAGCAAGTCGTACTTTTTCCAGGCTTCAGCAACTTCGCGATCAATGGTTCCTGTAAAAGGATCAAAGAGTGGTGCCGGCAGACCCTCGCTCCTATGTGGGCTGTAAAGGGCAGTATGAGCACTGAATTGCCCCCCGCTGTTCAGGTATGTATTGGAGGTACCCAAAACATTTTCATAGCGGATAAATTCCCGCAATGACATTACCGGCTGTCCGGTGATTTCCCTGCTGACGGGACGCAGATATCCATACTTGTTGTAATAGGCGTTGTCATCTTCATATATATTGATCAGTTGATAGTTGGTGAACTCCACCGCATCGGGGCTGTAGGAAAAAACGCCGTTAAAATGATCGGGATAAAACATCTGCAGGGCCAGCGAAACCCAGCCACCGGTTGAGCATCCGTCTACAAACCTGGTGCGGGCATCATCCGTATTGCGATAAGCTCTTTCCAGAGCAGGGATCAGCTCATGAATCAGGGCATAGCCATACGGACCACTGTTTTCCGAATCCAGTTGATAGCTGTCGCCAAAAGGCCCTTCACCATCCAGAAACACATTGATCACACCGGGCGCTTTATCTGAAAACCACCAGTTGTAAAATTCCTGATCACGGGAAAGAAAATTAACCCGGATATACCGGCCACCATAGCCTGAAACATTATACCGGATGGGCCAGGCGGTACCGGGCTGATCAAAATATCCGTGCGGTAGCAAGACCGAAGCGATCAATTCCACGGGCTTCCCCCACCAGGCTGACAGCGTATCGCTGATTATCCTGAACTCTTTTACATGGCTGTGTTCCATTACCTGCCGCGGAGGAATTATCTGATCCAGCACCAGATCAAGGTGAACATCGCCTTCTATCCTCACCAACTCACGGCGGGAATAAATATTTCCGGGAGCTACAATCCGCGACTCCTCAAACTGCTGATGCCACAAAACCTGAATGTTATAGGTTCCTTCGGGAATATCGTCCGGCATCCAGTCCGCAGTACTAACCCAGTTAAGCCCGGCATCAAGCACAATCGGGTCACCCACTGCCACTGAATCCAGATTGACCGCAAAAATATGATTGCCGCGAGTTGGCCAGTATCGCGTTCTTGGCTCAACATTCGGGTTTTCATTCAGAAACAGCAGCAACCGGCCATTATCCTTCAGCTCGTCTGCTACTTCAGCTGAAAAGCTCACATGAATGGTTAGATTATGCTGACCATATACGGGCAACATAATGAGGTAACCACTCAGCACCCAAAGCCAGGTTAATAACACTTTACTCCGCATCGTCATCGCTCTTTTTTTTGCGCATCAGCGTGTAAATCAGGTAACCAATCAGAAAAACGGGTACCACAATAAAGGCCAGCACTTCCCAGGGATTACTCAGATCAATACTTCTCGAGTCGCCCGGAGGTGGCACATTGCGCGGTACCTGAGCCAGGAGAGCCTGTTGTGCCATCACCAGTATCAATAATACGGTCAACAACATGCTGAATACTTTTCGGATTAAAACGATGTTCGTGTTTTCCATGGATATCTTTTTGTTGGGTGCGCTGGCGCACCCCTGACCATCAATAAGGTGTGCAACCATGTCAGAAAAAACCGGGCAATGGTTAAACACCTGTGTAAAGAAATAAAAAAATTCCGGCAACCTGCCCTTGTAAGGTCAATAGTTCAGGCAAAACTTTATTAGCTGCTCGCGTTAAAACCCGGACTGTGCATCACAAAGAGTTATCCATCAAACAAAACATCCCAAATCTGAATTCACCACCATCTTTTTAAAAAACCTCCATTAAATCAGGCATGTTGCCCTTTCATTGGTCACTGCCGTAGCCAGGGGCTTTGTTCATTTAAAAACCCATGTTTCCCGGTAACCAATCCACCTCATAATACGTTGGATGCATTACTTTTGACCCGAAATGGAGAAGATAACTATCCCTGAACTACATTCCTGGCTTGAATGCGGCCGTACACTGGAGTACGATAAAGTGTTGCAACTGATTGCCCGGCGGGCAAAAGGTGAATGCGGCCGCCAAAAGATCATTGCTCTGTACCCCGGAAACAACAAGGTGTTACTAGAAGGATTCCGCACGCGTATTGATCAGACCATGCAAGCCATTCTGAATAATCAGATGTTCAAACTGGCTCCTTATGACAGTGGTGAGGAAATTATCCGTATGCTTCGCCTGGAAGGCCATGTTTTGGAACTTGAGATGCTGCTGGTAGTTCGCGCTCTGCTGAGGCAGATCAACAGCATGCAGCAGTGGTTTGACTCAGGAGGCAGCAAAGCCGATTCTCGGGCAGTCCGCTACCCTGCTCTGTACAGTATGGCCAATGACCTTGAACCGGCTTCCGTACTATTGAAGATTTTTGACAAGGTGCTGGACGAAGAAGGCCATGTGAAGCCGGATGCCAGTCCCGAACTGATGCGCTTGCGCAAATATCAACTGGCCAAGCGCGGTGAGATCAACAAAGTGTTTCAGCAAACTGTACAAAAATACCGCAAACAGGGCTGGCTTAGCGATACGGAAGAAAGTATTCGCAACGGCAGACGGGTTCTCAGCATGCCGGCCGAGCACAAGCGCAAGCTGCGCGGCATTATCCACGATGAGTCATCAACCGGGAAAACAGCTTTTGTAGAGCCCGAAGAGATCATTGAACTCAACAATGAACTGTTCGATGCCGAAATGGCGGAGCGACGTGAAATATACCGCATTCTGGGTGAGCTAACCGGAAAAGTTGCTGCACATGCCGGCCAGCTCAAAAAATACGAGCATTTTCAGACTGAGCTCGATGTTCTGCAAGCCGTAGCCCACACAGCCACCAACCTGAAGTGGTTTCTTCCAGCTTTGTCCGGTGAGCCGGTACTGGACATCAGAAAAGGCTATCACCCCCTTCTCCTGTGGAAAAATGAACAGCAAGGCATCGCCACGATACCTTTTAATCTTGATACCGCAAAAAACCGGATTGTGGTTTTGAGCGGACCCAATGCCGGCGGAAAATCGGTTACCCTCAAGGCAACGGGTCTACTGGTTATGATGGGCATGGCCGGGTTGCCGATACCAGCCAATGAAGACAGTACCATAGGGACTTTTTCAGTAATTATGGCTGATATCGGCGACAAACAATCGCTGGACGATGACCTGAGTACTTACAGTTCACATTTGCTGATGATGAAGCGGATGCTCGATGCGGCTTGCTCCACATCCCTGTTGCTGATTGACGAATTTGGCAGCGGAACCGATCCTGAATTTGGCGGTGCCATTGCAGAGTCGCTTTTGCATACATTTCGCCAAAAGCAAAGCACTTGTATGGTTACCACGCATTTCAACAACCTAAAGATGTATGCCCACAAAACCTCCGGAGTAGTCAATGCCGGCATGTTGTTTGACATGGAAACTATCAGGCCTACCTTCAGGCTTGAAGTAGGCAGGCCCGGCAGTTCTTTTGCCTTCGAAATTGCCGAGCGGAGCGGCCTTCCCAAAAACATTCTGCAGCGTGCAGCCAAAAACTCCGGTACGCAAAAGCATGAGTTTGACCGCATTCTGGCTCGTTTACAGACAGAACGCAATGCGCTGGAGCAGGAGCGCGATGCAGCCGCCCGCAGCAAAGCCGAAGCGGAGAAACTGATCAAAAATTACGAACAGCTGCACAGAGAACTGGAGTTCCGGAGAAAAAAGCTGAAACTCGAACAACGCAAAGAGGATGTTTACAGCACTGAACGCCAGGAAAGAGAACTCCAGCAACTTATCAAGGAACTGAAGGAATCCAAAGACCTCGAAAAGGCCAAAGCTCTGGCCGCAGCTAAAAAGAAAGAGCGTGAAACTCAAACCAGAGAAGCCGGACAGTTGCAGGATGCCGTCAAGCAGGAACTGAGATCCAGGGCTGCAGTTAAAGGTCCCTTAAAAGCCGGTGACCACGTCAGACTACTTGGAGGCACTTCATCCGGTGTAATTGAAAGTATACAGCGCAAAAAGGCCGTGGTTATTATGGGTGCACTCAAGCTTACGGTACCACTTACCGACCTGCAACATGCCGGCGAGGCATTACCCGTTAACACTGCAAAATCAATTCAGACCGAGATCCAGAGCGGGCATGGCAGCGTAAAAAGCAAACTCGACCTTAGAGGTATGCACCGCAAAGAAGCAGAAGCCATTTTTCACGAATACCTCGATAAGGCTATGCTGAGCAACTTATCAACATTGTCAGTTATTCACGGTAAAGGAGATGGCGTGCTCAGGAAACTAGTGCATGAAATACTTCGCGATTATCCACACATCCGGTCATGGGAACATGAACCCGAAGACCAGGGTGGTGACGGAGTCACCATTGTACGACTGTAAGTTTTTGCCACTTCTATCAAGCCAATGCTGCTTTTCCAAAGTGTGCCTTGTTATGGGTTTCTGTCGCTGACAGGATTGTGGTCAGTTTAAGGTCGGCAGCCTGAACACGGGCACAAAATTGATGTTATATTTGCGCAGCCCAAGAGGAAAAAACATGACAAAAATCACTGATACTACACAATCAGGCATTGAGGTGCTGGTTGCTAATGAACCGGAAGCCATTAAACAAATTGCAGGAAAAGTGATGAACCTTCAGCGCATCAGCGCTAAAGACGGAATATTGCTGTATGAACAGGCTTCGCCCGGTTTACTGGGCAGCCTGGCCAACTACATCCGGGAAGCCCGACATGGCCATAACACATATTTTAACCGCAATTTCCACATGGAGCCTACCAATGTGTGTATTTACACCTGTAAGTTTTGCTCCTATTCAAGGCTCATCAAAAAGCGCAGTGAAGGATGGGAATACACGCTTGAAGATATGATGGACATAGTGCGGTCATACGATGGCAAACCCGTAACCGAAGTTCACATTGTGGGCGGTGTATTGCCGCAGTACAACCTTGCTTTTTACTCAGACCTGTTCAGGGCTATCCGCAATCATCGCCCTGAGCTTCATATCAAAGCACTGACTCCGGTAGAGTTTCACTACATTTTCAAGAAAGCCAAAGTAAGCTATCGCGACGGACTTCAACAACTTATTGATGCCGGACTTGACAGTATTCCCGGTGGTGGTGCTGAAATATTTGATGAAACTGTCCGCGACCAGATCGCCGGCGGCAAGTGCTCATCGGATGAATGGCTTGAACTGCACCGTATAGCCCATGAGTTGGGCCTGCGCAGCAATGCCACCATCCTTTACGGTCACATTGAATCCTACGCCCACCGCATCGATCACATGGAGCGGTTGCGCAGTCTTCAGGATCAGACCGGAGGATTCCAGACCTTTATTCCCCTCAAGTTCAGGAATAAGGACAATGAAATGTCGCATATCCCCGAAACGTCACACATCGAAGACCTGAAAAATTATGCCGTTTCGCGAATATTCCTCGACAACTTTGATCACATTAAGGCATACTGGCCCATGATTGGCAGGCAAATGGCTCAGCTCAGCCTGGCTTTTGGTGTGGATGATATTGACGGCACCATTGACGATACCACAAAAATCTATTCCATGGCAGGTTCCGAAGAGCAAAATCCGTCGCTCACCACCTATGAGCTGGTCAAACTGATCAGGGCGGTTGGTCGCAGGCCGGTAGAACGGGATACCCTGTATAATACCATCCACGATTATACCGATCACCGGTTTGAAGAGGACGAGGATTTTAAAGGATACTTTTCCCTTCCTGTGGTTAAAAACTGATGTCAACGGCTGATTATCACCATGGAAAAGACGCTGTATTTTGTGCGCCACGGGGAAACCGATTACAATCGCATGAAGATTGTTCAGGGGCGTGGTGTTGATGCTCCACTCAATGAAACCGGAATTATGCAGGCCCGTGCATTTTACGATCATTACCACCATGTGCCCTTTGAAGCCGTGTTTACTTCCACACTCATCAGGACTCACCAGACTGTTGAACCCTTTATCCATAAATCCGGCCGGTGGATTGTAAGCCCCGACATTGACGAAATCGGTTGGGGAACTCACGAAGGAAGAAAAGGGACTCCGGCAATGTTACAGCGTTACGACGAAATGATCAGGGAATGGCAGCGCGGAAACCTGGATGCCAGCCTTCCTGACGGTGAAAGTGCGGCCTCGTTGTACCACAGGATCAGTCGCTTTCTCAAGGAACTGACCCGCAGAACGGAAACCAACATACTGGTCTGTACCCACGGCCGTACACTTCGCTGCCTGATGTGTATCTGGAAAAACGAACCGCCGGGCAATATGGAGCTTTACGACCATGCCAATACCGGGGTTTTCAAACTTAAATGGGATGGCCGGTTCCACCTGCTCAGTGAAAATGACACGGCACATCTGAACCGGTTATATCAATCTGAACGAAATAATGCATGATTAGAAAGAAACTTTATATGGTGAGCTATACCAATACGCTCCCCTTTTTGTATGGTTTGCAACAAAACGGATCGCAGCAATGGATCGACCTGAAACTGGAACATCCTGCCCAATGTGCTGATGCCTTTCTGCACGGCGATGCGGACATTGCTCTGGTGCCGGTGGCGGTATTGCACCAGGTTCCTGATGCTCACCTCATAAGCCCCTATTGTATAGGTACCGGTGGCCGTGTTTTCTCCGTAGCACTATTCAGCCAAAAACCACTCGGAGAAGTAGAACGGATCTGGCTCGATTACCAAAGCCGGACTTCCGTACTGCTTACCCGTCTGCTACTGGAAGAATACTGGAATCTCAATATTCCACTGGAACCGGCCGGAGAAAATTTCATCCAGAATCTCGGGCAAAACGATGCCGCTCTCATCATTGGCGATCGCGCCATGGAACGCAGAACACAGTTTAAGTACGTATATGACCTGGGTGAAGCATGGTTTAAACACACCGGGTTGCCTTTTACCTTTGCCGTTTGGGTGGCCAACCACCCGCCTTCACCGGATTTCGAGATCAGATTCAACAGGGCACTTATGCAGGGCCTGGCCATGCGCGATCAGATCATTCCGCTGGAACAAGCCAGATACCCCCATATTTCCCTGCACGATTATTTCTTCTCGTACCTCGACTACAGGTTTGACAAACCCAAAAAAGAAGCCTTACAATTGTTTTTGGACAAAACGCGCAAGTGGGTTTAGCAGAACTCCCGGTGGCAATTCCGAATGGGGATCCGTTTGCTCCGTGTCCGTCTGTAATGTGGATTCCCTGAGTGTTTTTTATATCTCTTTGTTGTGCGTTTTTCCCGTATCAGGCAGCTACCCTGATATGCTGACTTAGCAGGTAAAGTACCGCCATCCTGACTGCGACACCATTTTCAACCTGTCTCAGGATTATGGAGGCATCCGAATCGGCCACATCATTGGCAATCTCAATTCCCCTGTTCATGGGTCCCGGGTGCATAATAACCGGCTGCACATTCAGTTTTTTCAGGCGGGAAGCCGTAATGCCGTATTGAAGGGTGTATTCACGAAGACTGGGGATGTACCTGGTTTGCTGCCGCTCCAGTTGAATGCGTAAAATATTGGCCACATCACACCAGGCCAGGGTTTTGTCTAAATCGTAACTTACACGAACTCCCAGTGCAGATATATGTTTGGGAATAAGTGTTGGTGGTCCGCAAAGTTCGACTTCTGCACCCAGTTTCAGCAGGCAGAATATATTACTCAACGCTACCCTGCTGTGCAATATATCCCCAATGATAGCCACCTTCAATTTTTGAAGGCTGCCGGTTTTTTCCAGAATACTGAACGCATCCAGCAAGGCCTGGGTGGGATGCTCGTGAGTCCCGTCACCGGCGTTGACAACACAGGCATCCACTTTATCGGCAATATACCATTGCGCACCGGGCATGGGATGCCGCATCACCAACATATCCACTTTCATGCTCAGTATGTTGTTTACGGTATCCAGCAGGGTTTCACCTTTCTTGACCGAACTGGAGGAGGCCGAAAAATTGACCACATCCGCTGACAGTCTTTTTTCGGCAAGCTCAAATGAAACCCTGGTTCGGGTGGAATCTTCAAAAAACAGATTGGCAATGGTAATGTCTCTCAGGCTGGGAACCTTTTTTATGGGCCGCTGAAGTACTTCCTTAAAATGTTGAGCAGTTTCGAGAATCAGGGTAATATCATCAGGGGTTAGTTCTTGAATTCCCAGTAAATGTTTGCTGCTTAACATGCGGGGCAATTTATACGGCTAGTGGTTTTCCGTGATAAAGTATCACCTTGTCCTCTCCCTGTATTTCTTTCCACTCTACCTTTACATAAGCATCATCCAGAGCAACTACTGTGATTCCGGTAAAATCGGGTTTCACAGGCAGGTGGCGGTTGAACCGGCGGTCGACAAATGCCAGTAGATGAAGATCCTTGGGTCTTCCGTAATGCTGAATGGCTGAAAATGCCGCTACCACTGTTCTGCCGGTATACAATACGTCATCCACCAGAATTACCCGCTTGTTTTCAACCAGGAAGTTGATTTCCGTACTGCTGGCTTCCAGTGGGGTCTGTGTCCGCCTGAAGTCATCGCGGTAAAAGGTTACATCCAGTTTGCCGAAGGGTATTTCCCTCCGCCCGGTAAGTTCAATGATACGGCTGTGGATGCGTTTACCCAAAGGTACACCGCCCTTTTGAAGGGCTATGATACAGGTATCTTCAAAATCGTTATACTCTTCCATGAGTTCGCGGCAGATCCTTTCCAGTGTGAGGCCAAATCGCGGTTCTCCAAGACTGATAATTCCGTTTTCCATATTCGCTCTGTCTTTACATCCGTTCGGGCAATTCAATACCCAGCAGATTCATACTGTGTTCTAAAACCCGGGCCACGGCATGGCAAAGGTACAAACGAAATTGCCGTATTGAGGCATCGGGATGATGTAATATCGGATAATCGTGATAATATCGGTGAAATGCTTTTGCCAGAGCATAAGCATAATTGGTTACGTCAGATGGGTTGTATTGGCGAGCTGCCGACTTCACCACTTCTGGATACTCGGTCAGTAACACCATGATCTCCTTTTCAGGCTTTTCCGGTTCCGTAACAATTGCCGAAAGATCTGTGACCACTTCAATACCTGCCTTCCGGGCAATCGATGAGATGCGCACGTATGCATTTTGAATGTAAGGGCCGGTTTGCCCCTGCATATCCAGAGATTCTTCGGGATTGAAAATAATTCGCTTGCGGGGATGTACCCTAAGTATGTAATACTTCAATGCGGCCATGCCAATTTTGCGATAGATCTCCCGGCGTTCACTTTCTTCAAGATCTGCGAGCAGGCCACGCTCTTCACCGGTTTGTGCAGCAGTAGCCACCATGTCATCCATCAGATCATCAGCATCCACTACGGTGCCTTCTCTTGTCTTCATTCTGCCGGATGGAAGATCTACCATGGCATACGACAAATGATACAACCCATCAGCAAAAGGTTCACCCATTCTGCGGACTATCTCGAACAATACCTGAAAGTGGTAATCCTGTTCATTAGCCACAACATACACCATCCGGCGTGCACCAAAATCATCGTATCGCAACATGGCTGTGCCAATGTCCTGTGTAATGTACACCGAGGTGCCATCTGAGCGCAAAACCAATTTATGATCCAAACCGGCATCAGACAGATCGATCCATACACTTCCGTCATCCTTTTGGAAAAACACGCCGGATGAAAGTCCTTTTTTGATCACTTCCTTACCGAGCAGGTAAGTGTCTGACTCATAATAAAGTTTGTCAAACCACACGCCAAGCCGGTTATAAGTCACATTGTGACCATCGTAAACCCAACCGTTCATCCGTGCCCAGAGTTCGCGGGTTTCAGGGTCACCGGCTTCCCACCGGAGCAGCATTTCACGGGCTTCCTTCATTAACGGTGTATCTTCGCCTTCCGGCAGAGCATCTGCCTGCTTTTTGGCTTCTATGTCAAACATTACATAGTACTTGCCCACCAGCTGATCGCCTGCAATACCCGAAGATTCAGGTGTTTCGCCATCTGCATATTTCAGCCAGGCAACCATGCTCTTGCAAATGGCAATTCCCCGGTCGTTGATGATCTGCACGCGTTTTACATCACAGCCCGTCAATTCCAGGATATTGGACATGGACCAACCCAGCAAAATATTGCGAATATGCCCCAGATGAAGTGGCTTATTGGTATTGGGCGATGAGAACTCAATGAGTACTGTATCACCGTGCTGTTCAGGAATGATGAATGCTTCTGGGTGCAATGCATGCTGCATAGCAAAGGGCCATGCAGCAACGCCAAGTGATAAATTGAGAAAGCCGCCTTTGGCTTCTGCATGCTTTATCCATTGACTGTGCTTGCCAAACCATGAAGCCAGTGCCTGTGCCAGCTCATTGGGATTTAACTTCAATTGCTTGAGAACAGGAAACATGACCAGAGTAAAATCTCCTTCGAACTCCTTTTTTGTTGCCGTCAGTACCAGTTCGTCGTCCGGTACCGACAATTGGTAAAGTTCCCGGAGTGCAGCACTTACTTCGCTTCGTATACTTGATTTCAGGTTCATGGTTCCCTTTTCCACATTTAGTGCGCAAAGCTACATAAACCCTGCTATTAGCCTGATGATTTATGCTTGATTTATCCCTTGCTGTAGTGCCTTTAGTAAAACGGAAGCGTCCGGATACGGTGCCAAATTCAGGAGTAAACGCAACGAAACCCTTTACGCCCCCGCAAGCGGGGGCAAAAAAAGCTATACATCACTAAACATCAAAAAAATAGTGCTCAAAAAATAAAAATGGCGTATCTTAGTCGATTAAAAGTTTGAGTAATGAAGTACGTTTTTCTAGTCTTTTGCCTATTACTTATCAGTATTTATCTTTCTGCTCAGGTTGATGCCTGGTACTCACCGGCTAATTCTGCGGATATTGCACATCCCTATATTGATGTATCGACAGCTTTTCAGGTCAATGATCCGGAGTTTATTGCTGAAACATTATCCAGGGCCTGGTTATCGGGAGAAACATTTCTTTTCACTCTGCCTGATCAGCAAGGTGATGCCATACAAGTCAGTTTAACGGCCAGCGTTGTAATGCATCCGGGGCTATCTGCCCGATATCCCGGTATTCTGCCGTTTCGTGGATTTGTGAGCGACCGGCCCGAAACAATGGTTCGCCTTGAACTGACCATGCATGGATTGTCGGCTGCCATTTTTGATGAAGCCGGACAAATGGTGTATCAACCGGTAACCGGCAGTCATGATAAATTTATTCACTACATAAAGGGAGATGCAGCACCGCTTCGCACTTCCACTTTCAGCTGCGGAGTGACTGAAGTGGCTGACCCTTCGCCTATGGCATCCTTTCAACGAACTGCCGACAGCCTGTCATTGCGCAAGTATCGGCTGGCAGTAGCCGCTACCGGAGAATACACGCAGTTTCACGGAGGTACGGTTGAAGCAGGGCTGGCAGCAGTTGTGGTGACCGTTAACCGAATGACTGGGATTTACGAAAGGGATTTTGGTGTAAGCTTTGAACTCATTGAAAATAATGACACCTTGATTTATACGGATCCATTTACAGATCCGTACAACAACAACAGCCCAAATCAAATGATCAATCAGAACCAGAGCAACCTGAATGACGTAATCGGCATGGCCAATTACGATGTGGGACATGTGCTGGGTACGGCAGGTGGTGGCCTGGCCGGACTGGGAGTGGTATGCAACCACAACAGCAAAGCCAGAGGAATGACGGGTTTGTCATCACCTGTAGGCGACCCATTTGATGTTGACTATGTGAGTCATGAGGTAGGTCATCAGTTCAGGGGAAATCATACTTTTAATTTTTGCAATGGCAGCAGTGGTCCCGTGCCATTTGAACCCGGAAGCGGGTCAACAATTATGGCCTATGCCGGCCTTTGCGGAATCAATAATGTGCAAACTTTCAGCGACGACTACTTCAATGCAGGCACATTGAATGAAGTGTACAATTTTATACATACCGGTACAGGTTCTTTTTGCCCCCAAATGATAAATACCGGAAACTTTGCCCCTGAAGTGGAAATACTCAGCATTACACCGATTGCCATCCCCATGAGTACTCCTTTTAAACTGGAAGCTCATGCCACAGACCCCAATGATGATGCAATCACTTATTGCTGGGAGCAAATCGACTCAGGCCCGGCTGCACCCATGAACAACCCGGCTGGCAATTCACCCCTTTTCAGAACACGTAATCCGACAGCATCGCCGGTCAGGTATTTTCCTCAGTTGAGCACCGTGATCAACGGAACATTTGACTTGCGGGAGCAGCTTCCTACCTATGCGCGTTCCATGACCTTCAGGGTAACAGCCAGGGACAACAATCCGGAAACCGGAAGTTATGATTATAAGGTAATCAGCTTTGTAGTGGACGATAATGCCGGTCCGTTCAGGGTTACCTACCCTACTGCATCCGATGATGTAATGTTTGCAGGTGTCCCCCAGACCGTCACCTGGGATGCTGCCAATACAGATGAGTTTCCAACTTCCTGCCATGCCGTCCATATTTTATTGTCGCTCGACGGAGGCTGGACATGGCCTGTTGAACTGGCTGATGAAGTGCCCAATACGGGTGAAGCTCAGGTAATTTTGCCTGAAGAATTTGTATCCACTGCACGGATTAAGGTAAAGGCAGCTGACAATATTTTTTACAACATTTCGGAAGCCAATTTTACCATTGAAGAGTATACGTCGTCGCAAAATCTCATTGAGCATCAGGTAAGCATTTTGCCTAATCCGGCCGGTAATTATGTCAGAATTACAGGTTTGGAGCACCATAATGCAGACCATATTACCGTTTTTGACATGAAAGGTCGTTTGGTACAATCTTTGGCCATAGATCAGCATGTTGTCACACCTGAATTGAATGTGGCTTCACTGAGCGCAGGGCTTTATATGATTGTGATACAGACTGGCCATGGATTAATTTGTGAACGTTTTGTTAAGAAGTAGGCCGGAAAGAATTCAAAAACAGTCGTGAAAAAATCCGGATTTGGAAGTTTCAAAAGTTCTGTTTAAATTTATTCTAAACAAACCAAGCGGCTCGTTTTATTGAAAGTTAAAAAAACAAATGCCTGAAAATGATACCCTGAAAAACAATCGCTTCAAAATGTAACCGACTCCATTCATTATGTTTTAAGCGAAAAAACACCCGGGAACAGCATCTGAAATGCACCCGAAAGTTTTCAAAAAATCAGAATCAGGTGATTTAACAAAACTTTAACCACAATCAAAAACAGATCATCATGAACCACCCACAAAGAGAAAACATCAACCACATCCTGGACGAAATTACTCCTAACCTCAATACTTTCGCATTAAGGCTTACCAAGAACCTTGATGACGCCAAAGACCTTTACCAGGAAACCATTTTCAAGATACTCACCAACATCAATAAGTTTAAGGTGGGTACCAACATCAAGGCCTGGAGCTACACCATTATGCGAAATACCTTTATCAACGGATACAGGAAAAAGCAACGGAGAAATACCATTTCAGATTCCACGGATGAGAATTTCTACCTGAATTCATCGCAGGACATTGTTCCCAATGACGGCGAAACCATGATTGCCATTCAGGAAATGGAATACGAAATAAATGACTTGCGCGATGACTGGAAAATTCCTTTCCTCATGCATTACACCGGATACAAATACCAGGAAATTGCCGATCACCTCGATCTGCCTCTGGGAACCGTAAAGAGCAAGATTTTCCACGCCAGAAAACACCTTCAGGCAAAGCTCAAGCACATAGAGCGTTACACACAGTAATCAGTTTGAATAACAGACTTTTTTATAACAATTTTTCTATCAGCCCCGACTGGCAACCCAAACAGTCGGGGTTTCTTTTTTTTTTACCGTATGAATATTCAGATCTGCCGATTGAGCGGTGCCGAAGCACACCGGTATATGGATGATCTTGCACGTCTTCGCATGGCGGTTTTCAAAGAGTATCCTTACCTGTATGATGGGAACCCTGAATATGAAGCCAAATACCTGAAGACCTATCTCGATACCCAAAACGCCGTATTGATTGCCGCACTAAATGAGGGCAAGGTAATTGGTATGGCTTCAGGACTGCCACTTGCCGCTGAAACTCCTGAAGTGATCAATCCTGTAAAGCAAGCCGGGTACAAGCCCGAAGAGGTTTTCTACCTGGGTGAATCTGTGTTGCTCCCTCAGTATCGTGGCCGGGGAACTGGTAAAGTGCTGATGAACATGAGAATTGAATATGCAGTAGAACAAGGATTCAGGATAGCAGTTTTTTGTGCCGTTTCACGGCCAGAAGATCATCCCCTAAAACCGGATGATTATCGTCCGCTGGATGGATTCTGGCATTCCCGGGGCTTCGCAAAACAACCTGACCTCACTACCGGGTTTACATGGAAAGACATTGACAAGCAGGCTGAAGACGAGAAAACCATGGTGTTTTGGATTAAACAATTGGTTTAGATTCAATATTCGACATTCATCCGCATTGAATTTTCAACAACAACGCCAAATTTTATTGTTATTTATCCGATTAATATGGGGCTGATCTACTTTCATTGCAAAGTTTCAATCTAAATCACCTATCTTTGAATCCTAATGATCAATTATCCGATTAATATGGGGCTGATTCACTTGACTTACGATCCCGGATTTACACAAACAAGCAATGAGCGTCAAGCCAAGACAATATTTCCGAAGCAGCCATGGTGAATTTACTCCCAATGCAGTTCATATAAGCCATTCTACGTAGGGGACATCAGCTATGCCTCCTATACAGGGAGTAATACCCTTGCTCATAGCCGGCAAATATTACCACGACAAACTCACTGCCCCGGCAGATTACAATAATCAGGGATACCGTCATGACACCAATCCCGAGAATCTGTTTTCAGATGGTGAGGGTGGTGTCAGATTTGACTCCCATACCATCAAGAAGGACTTCCTGCGAATTGGATTTGCAGGAAGCGATAATGCGGTAATCAACACAGCTTTAGGGATCCTTTACGAGCTCCAGCCTTATACAGAACAAAATGACCGGCTGAATATGGCCTTAAGGAGATTGGCTGAGCTTAGAAACATGAGTTTTGAAACTGCTGTTGCCCAATATACCCGTGCACTTGAGCTGAGGCAAATAGCTAACAAAAACATGAAAAAGAAAAAACAGCTATCTCCATTGCCGCAAAACCAGCCCGGCAATGCTGAAGCAAAGAACAACAAAAAACAAAAGCCACAAAGCGAAGAACAACATATTGAAGGTCTCGATTTTGAAACTCACCCTACTTTTGCGGGTTCAACGGCTCAAATGAGGTTCGGGAAAATTTTAGGTGACGTTTTCGGGCTTGACCCTGCTATTGCTACAATAATAAGCCCTACCGGGGGCATAATAGGTCCTGACAACTCAAGTAAATACTTACATCATCCATTTGACCCCGACGGAGCCGTATCCATTCACGGAGCTATACATGATGCGGCCGGATTTCTGTCCAATGCATTTGATCTGGGGCCCGGTTATGACTATCTGGGTCATGAACGCAATGCTGAACGAGGCAATCCCATGACCGGCCAAACGAATATTCATGATATAAGAAGGTTTATGCAGGCAGAGGGATTGATTGAAAGAAGAGACGGACCTTTAGGTACAATACTGGAAAACAACCTGGACACATTTACCGAATTTAGTCGCCGACATGTAGACATTATGAATATGACCTTTGATTATTTTAATGAAAATGATGAATCCAAAAAACAACAACTCAAGAATCAGATTCAGTTTCAAATAGCTTTCAGGAGCACCTTGGCTGCCGTTGAGGCTAGAAACACTGTGAGTTCTAAACTCAACTCAATTAAACAAGCAGGTACTGAAAAGAAAGCTGAATTGTTTGAACAACTCGGTGAATACAGGGATAGGATGCTAACAACAAAAGACAGTATGTTTGAAGGAATCAGAGACCGGCTGCCCTTTAGCTTTTGATTGTACCAATTACGTATGCCGTGAATTTAAAGCCATTCACCTGCCCGGCATGCCATGAACATCAAGTTTGATTATCTTTGGCGTTTCTTTGTAAAAAGGTCTTCTCTCTATGCTTAGTGTTACCGCACAGATCATTCTGGTAGTTTTTTGGTGGATTGGTGTTCATTACGGCGTAATGCAGTTGTTCAATAAGGCCGGGATGACCGGTTGGCGTGCATTTGTACCCGTTATAGGCAAGTTTGACTGGTTTCAGCTCATTGGTAAAGCGAAATGGAAATACATATTGCTATGGATTCCATTGGTGAATATTTTCATTTTTGCCGGCATTATTATCGATCTGGTTCGGAGTTTTGGTCGCCACAGCTTTACCGATCATGTGCTGGCAGTGGTTTTTGCCCCCATATATTTGCCCTGGCTGGCTCATCAAAAGTCGACTTCCTATCAGTATCCTGTACTGATACAAGAGCGGGAATTCAGGGAAGCCTGGAAAGAAGCTATCAGCACTAACAATCAGGCAGCACTCAGAAAGCTGGACAAGAACAGACCTGTTCCGCGTAAAAGCGTAATGCGCGAATGGTCGGAGGCCATCATCTTTGCTGTTTTTGCTGCCACCTTCATTCGCATGTTCCTGATTGAGGCCTATACCATACCTACACCTTCTATGGAAGGGTCACTTCTGGTAGGTGATTATCTGTTTGTGAGTAAAATACACTACGGTGCCAGGATGCCGTTTACTCCTATTCAGTTTCCCCTGGTTCACAACAGGTTACCCTTGGTGCGCGGTGAAAGTTATTCCAGAGCCATAGAATGGGAATACCGCAGACTTCCCAAAATTCAACCCATTCAGCGGTTTGACCCGGTAGTGTTCAATTTTCCTGCAGGCGACACCGTAGCGTTGCCGGTTAACCCCAGCTATGCCCGGGATGAGGGCCGCGATTATTACTCTCTGGTAGCCCAGTATGGTAAAACCACCGTACACAACCCGGCCAATTTCGAGATCATCCAGCGGCCTGTAGACCGGAGAGACAACTACATCAAACGTTGTGTTGGGCTTCCCGGCGATACTATTCAGATCATCAACAGAGAACTGTTTGTGAACGGCCGGCGGGCACCGGATCCGGAAATGATACAGCACCTGTACGTGATTTACACAGGAGGCCAAAGCCTGAATGCCAATGAGCTGCTGAGCTGGGGAATTGACCGCAATGATATTGAAATGAACCGGCGCGATAACCGGGCTCCTTATTGGATGCTCAATCTCAACAAGGAACAAGCCGCCAAAATTGAGGATTTGCATTATGTTGACAGCGTAAGGCTGGCAGACCGGTACCGGGATGGCGTGCCGGGTGGTGGCATTATGTTTCCCGAGGATCCGGTACATTTTCCATGGAATACTGACTTTTACGGGCCGCTGCCTATCCCTGCACGCGGACAAACCGTAGAGCTGACCCTTCGCACCTTACCCATTTACCGGCGTATCATTGAAGTGTATGAGGGCAACACCCTGGAAGTGCGTAACGGAAGAATATTTATCAATGATGAACCGGCTACCCAATACACCATTCAGATGGATTATTACTTCATGATCGGGGATAACCGCAGCAATTCCTACGATGGCAGAATGTGGGGTTTTGTACCTGAAGATCACATTGTCGGGAAACCGCTGTTCATTTGGTTCTCGTCAAAGCCCGGAGTAGGGATACGCTGGAACCGCCTGTTTACCTCTGCTACCCAAAACTGATTTGTGCAGTAACTCCTTTTCATGCCCCGTGGTGCGGGGCCCACAAAGAGATATCCTCACAAAACCAAACCAAGCTGATCACGAGTATCTCATACCGGCTTGGCATATTGAAAAACAACCTCCGTTGCCGGATATGCCGGCGTTGAAACCAGGCAGTGAGTATGCGTGACGACAATGATATTTCACTCAGAAACTGGGTGGTTTTTGGTTTCCTGGCACTGGTGTGGGGCAGTTCATTTATCCTGATTGAACAGGGCTTAACCTATTTTTCGGCTATGGAGGTGGCATGTCTGCGTGTGAGTATCTCCATGATGGCCTTTTTGCCTTTTGTGCCCCGGGCCATGAAGTGCGTGCGCCGAAAACACCTGAAAGGGGTGATTGGCATGGGATTGCTGGGCAACCTGTTTCCGGCATTTCTGTTTGCTTATGCGCAAACGGGCATTGACTCTTCGATAGCGGGAATACTGAATGCACTGACGCCGATTTTCACGATGTTGCTGGGAGCCATTCTGTTCAGGCAGGGTTTGAGGATGTTGAAAATTGCCGGCGTGGTAACCGGATTTGCCGGAGCTGCCATCATTGTGTGGAAAGGCATGGAAGCCGGCAGTACAAACTTCTATCTGATGGAGCTTCTCGTGATACTGGCAACATTTTGCTACGGACTGAGTAGCAATATCATCAAGGCCTGGCTTGGCGATATTTCAGCCAGGGAAGCAGGAGCGGTGGCTTTTTTGATCATAGGTCCGGTGGCATTGACCATTTTACTGGTTTTTACCGGATTTACGGATCATGTAATGCATAGTGAGGCCATATGGCCGCTGTTCAGTATTGTATTGTTGGCTCTTTTGGGCACTGTATTGGCCACCATTCTGTATATAAGGCTCTTGCAGGATACCAATGCGCTGTTTGGCACATCAGTAACTTACCTGATTCCGGTGGTGGCTATATTTTGGGGCTGGTTTTACGGGGATCAGCTTTTTGCAAAGCATTTACTGGGTCTGATCTTGATTTTAATGGGTGTTTATTTAATTTCATGGCGAAAAAAATCAGGAGATACCATATGAGAGCCCCCGTTAACCCGCTGGGTCGTTTGTTTATCGCAGAAAGTAACGGCAAAGGACGCGGTGTTTTTACTGCAGAACGCATTGTAAAAAACGAACTGATTGAACTGTGTCCTGTAATCACCATGCCTGCAAGCCATATACCGCTGCTCGATAAAACTCCGCTTTATGATTATTACTTCATGTGGCAGGATGACGATTCAGAATGTGCCCTGGTGCTTGGCTACGGCTCACTGTATAATCACAGCGACAATCCCAATGCAGAATACCTGATGCACTTTGACACTTCCCAAATGAGCATTTTTGCAGTTCGCGACATTGCGTCTGGAGAGGAAATTACAGTAAATTACCATGGAGAGCCAAATGGGCAGGGAAATTTGTGGTTTCAACAAAAAAAGTAATATTTTGCCCAGGCCTTAACATACAAAGGTTTAATTCAATACCATGAAAAACCTCAGCCGCACCTTTCTTATACTGGTTGTAATAGCCGTAGTGCTCTATGTTTTATGGTATTTTGCCGACCTAGTATCCTTCATTTTTGTAGCTTGGATACTATCCATGCTGGGGCAGCCGCTCATGAAATTCTTCAGGAGTTTCAGGCTGGGGAGGCTGAGGCTTGGCAGCTCGCTGGCAGCGCTGCTCACGCTGCTTTGCTTTTTTATAACCTTCGGCATTTTGGTCGGTCTGTTTGTTCCTCTTATTGTGGAGCAAGCGCGCAATTTATCAGAAGTGGACTATTACGCACTCTACGAAACCCTCGAAGAGCCTATCAATGCCATCAATGAGAGTCTCATCAACTTTGGCCTGATTGCTGAAACCGGAGAATCGCCATTTGAACGATGGCGGGGAGAATTTAACCTCACCTTTGAGCCTGCCCAGCTTTCTACATTGTTTGGCACTATTATTGGCACAGCGGGCAATCTACTGGTAGCACTATTTGCCATATTGTTTATCACTTTTTTCTTTTTGAAAGACCAGGGACTGTTTCTCAACTCTGTGCTGGCATTTACCCCAAGCCGATACGATGAACACGTGAAGAACACGATTGAGCAAACCCGCTATCTGCTCACGCGTTATTTTGGCGGGATAATTCTTCAAATTACTATTATTACGCTGGTCGTGTCAACCAGCCTGGCCATTCTGGGGATTCCCAATGCACTGCTCATTGGTTTTTTTGCGGCACTCATTAATGTGATTCCTTACCTGGGCCCCATTATTGGTGCCACTTTCGGCGTTCTCATTGCCATTTCCTCCAACCTGGACTACGACTTCTATACCGAAATGGTGCCCATGATCTTTAAGGTGCTTCTGGTATTTGCTTGCATGCAACTGCTTGACAATATCGTGTTGCAACCGCTTATATTCAGCACATCAGTGATGGCACATCCGCTGGAGATTTTTATAGTGATCATGATCGGGGCCAAACTGGGAGGGATAATCGGCATGATCGTTGCCATTCCGGTTTATACCATTTTACGCGTAATTGCCCGGGTATTCCTCAGCGAGTTTCAGGTGGTTCAGCAACTCACCAAAAGCATTGAGCGGAATAAATAGCGATCTGTTTACTACCTTTGCCCCCCGATTTCCGACACGAAAATTGATTTTGCCATGACTTTACCCCGTGTACTGACTGATCAGGAAATGGCCCGCAGGGAAGCACTGGAGGCTATCCGTCAAATGGGCATTGACCCGTATCCTGCTGAAGCTTTTCACGTAACCCACCACTGCAGTGAAATCAGAAGTGGTTACAATTATGCTGAAGATCCGGAACAAAGGAATTTTAAGCATGTGCGCATCAGCGGCAGGATCATGATGAAGCGCATCATGGGCAAGGCAGCCTTTGCAGAGTTACAGGATGCAACCGGAAGAGTGCAGATTTACGTTTCCCGTGATGAAATTTGCCCGGGTGAGGATAAGTCTTTATATAACAGTTTGTTTAAAAAACACCTGGATATTGGCGATTACGCAGGAATAGAGGGATTTGCTTTTACTACCCAAACCGGTGAGCTTACCATCCATGTGCAATCACTCACTTTTCTGGCCAAAACACTTCGCCCCTTACCTGTAGTTAAAACCCGGATCAATCCTGACACGGGTGAAGAGGAGACCTATGACATGTTTTCCGATCCGGAGCTGCGCTACAGAAGAAGATACCTCGACCTGACCGTGAACCGGGGGATCAGGGATATTTTTGTGGTTCGCAGCAACATCATTAAAAGCATGCGGCAATATTTTGACCATCAGGGCTGGCTTGAGGTGGAAACACCCATTTTACAACCCATCCACGGAGGTGCTGCAGCACGGCCTTTTCTCACACATCACAACGCTCTGGACATTCCGTTGTATCTCCGAATAGCCAACGAACTTTATCTGAAAAGACTAATCATTGGCGGGTTTGACGGTGTTTACGAAATAGGTAAAATGTTCCGGAACGAAGGTATGGACAGAACCCACAATCCGGAATTCACTTCCATGGAGCTATATGTGGCCTATAAGGATTACCATTGGATGATGAACATGGTGGAAGACCTTCTGGAGAAAATGTGCACCGGTTTGTTTGGCACTACCATTCGTCACTTTGACGGTAAGGATATCGATTTTAAAGGTCCTTACACCCGAAAAACGTTGTTTGGTGCCATAGAGGAAAGTACCGGCAAAGATATCCGTTCCTTTGATGACCAAGAGCTAAAGACATTTTGCCATCAACTGGGCATTACTACCGAGGCCGGATGGAGCAGGGCTAAAATGATCGATGAAATTTTTGGAAAAACGGTTGAACCGGGCCTCATACAGCCAACATTTATCTGCGACTACCCTATCGAAATGACCCCGCTCGCCAAGCTTCACCGGTCTGAGCCGGGATTGGTTGAGCGTTTTGAATTGTTTGTGGCCGGCAAAGAAATTGCCAATGCATACAGCGAGCTCAACGACCCCATCGATCAGCGTGGAAGGTTTGAACAGCAAATGGAAATGGCCGCCCGCGGTGATGACGAAGCCCATGCACTGGATGAGGACTTTCTGATGGCCCTCGAATATGGGATGCCTCCCACATCAGGTCTTGGAATTGGAATCGATCGCCTGGTTATGCTTTTTACCGGTCAAAAAAGTATTCAGGAAGTTATTTTCTTCCCGCAGATGCGTCCTGAAAAAAAGCAAGTCAAAACTGCAGAAAAAACTGAGAAAGAGTCTTGAGCAGCGCAAAATCCGGCTCTATACCATAAAAAAAAACCGCATTCAGCTTCACGCTGCAATGCGGTTTTTTTTTATTGCTAAAACAAGCTTACACAATGAGCATAGCATCGCCATAGCTGAAGAAGCGATACTGTTGCTTAACGGCTTCTTTATAGGCATTCATGATGTTATCGTACCCGCCAAATGCACAGATCATGATGAGAAGGCTGCTTTTAGGCAGATGGAAGTTAGTAACCATAGCATTGGCAATACTGAAATCATATGGCGGGTAAATGAACTTGTTAGTCCACCCTTCAACAGGTTTCAGCATTGATTCGGCAGAAACTGAGGATTCAATGGAACGCATTACCGTAGTACCGACTGCACATATCTTGCGGTTTGATTTTTTGGCCGCATTCACAATATCACAGGCAGCCTGGTCAACCCTGAAATACTCTGCTTCCATTTTATGCTTGGAAAGGTCTTCCACTTCGATATTTCTGAAAGTACCCAATCCGATGTGAAGTGTAACTTCTGCAAAATTGATGCCCTGCAGTTTCATACGCTTGATGAGCTCTTCGCTGAAATGGAGACCTGCAGTAGGTGCGGCCACAGCCCCAATTTCTTTGGCAAACAAAGTTTGGTAACGCTCTGAGTCAATGTTTTCAGGCGCTCTGTTAATGTATTTGGGAAGCGGTGTTTCACCAAGACTGTATAGAATCTTCAGAAACTCTTCGTGCTCACCGTCGAACATGAAACGAATTGTTCTCCCCCGGCTGGTGGTATTGTCCACCACTTCGGCCACAAGCAGGTCATTATCATGCTCATCGCAGAAATACAGCTTGTTGCCCACCCTGATTTTTCTGGCCGGGTCAACCAATACATCCCACAGTTTGGCCTCTGCATTGAGCTCACGCAAAAGGAACACCTCTATCTTGGCACCGGTCTTCTCTTTTTTGCCGAACATACGGGCGGGGAAAACTTTGGTATTGTTGGTAATAAACACATCGTCTTCGGTGAAGTAATCGGTTATCTCGCGAAACACTTTATGTTCTATTTTGCCTGTATTGCGGTGAACTACCATTAGCCGTGCATCGTGGCGATTGGGTGCAGGGTATTTAGCGATCAGTTTTTCGGGTAGCTTAAAATTAAAATTCGACAGTTTTACACGCATAATCCTGTAAGTTGGATTTATTGAAGTGAAGGATCGGAAAAAAATAAGTGCAAAGGTAAGTTTTTTTAAAAAAGACATGCCTATGCCTGCCATTATTTTGTGCACTGCTGATTACGGTGTTTTAACAGATGTATTTCAACTTTTTATCGAATACTTGATCAAGGAACCGATTGGGAATTTTACTTTTGGACTTATGATTTTACGCGTTGTCAAGGAGGGTACTGTTCAGGCGTTTCTGGAATTGAGTAACAACAAGCTCAGAACACTGCTGTCGTTACTGGGAATTACCATAGGTATCTGGTGCGTGATCTCAGTGCTCAGTTCCATTGATTCGCTAGAGACATCTATCAGGGGAAGCTTTGATAAACTGGGACAAAATGTACTATACGTTCAGAAAGCAGATTGGGGGCAGGATCCCAATGTCAATTTCTGGCGACTGATGCGCAGGCCCAGCCCTGATTTTACCGATTTCAGAGCCATTGAGCGCAACAGCAGGTATGCAGATCAGGTATCTTTCTCTGTTTTTTTGGGCAGCAGGCTGGCTGAATTCAACAACAACTCAGTTCAGGGAGGATTTGTGATTGCCGTAACCATGGATTATGCGGATCTGTACTCTCTTGACTTTGACAGGGGTCGCTACTTTTCATTCAGTGAGTTCCATTATGGTTCGCCGGTTTGTATCCTGGGCTACAGTCTAGCCAAAGAGTTATTCGGCCAGGCTGATCCTATCGGCCAATCGATCAAGACCATGGGGCGTAAAGTTGAGGTAATCGGAGTGCTTGAAGCGGCAGGTACTGACCTTTTCAATCCGGTTAATTTTGATGAAGCCATCATGATCAGTTACCCATTTGCAGCCAGGGTTACCAGTATCCGGCGCACTGAGTCTGTTTTTGGTAATACCACCATCAATGTGAAGCCGGTAACGGGTGTTAGTACCGAGCAGCTATCTCAGGAGGTTACTCAAATTCTGAGAAATCACCGGAGGTTAAAGCCTGTTCAGGAAAACAACTTTGCCATCAATGAAATTTCCATCATCAGCAACCTGCTCGATAACGTATTCCCGGTCATCAGCCTGGCAGGCTGGATCATTGGCGGATTCAGCATAATAGTCGGCGTATTCAGCGTGGCCAACATCATGTTTGTGTCAGTGAAAGAGCGCACCCGGTTTATCGGTATTAAAAAAGCACTGGGAGCGCGCCGCAGCACTATACTGCTTGAGTTTCTGATCGAGGCCATCATGTTGTGTCTGCTGGGCGGTTGCGTGGGTCTGCTAATGGTTTACTTCACTAATTTCGGCATCTCGGCAGTTGCAGGCTGGGAGGTATTTTTGTCGTGGAAAAACCTGTTTATCGGATTGTTCACTTCATTTATAACCGGAATTATAGCCGGACTTCTGCCGGCCTGGCAGGCTGCCAGACTTGACCCCGTTGATGCCATCAGAGCCTGATGGTTTCAATAATGGCTTTTTGTGCTTTACGACAGTCTGTTTTTAGTGTAAAAGGTGCAGATATCGTTCGTCAGTCAGTGCTTCAAGAAAAGCCTTTAGATCCGATTTTTGCTTTGCTGCTAAGCCCAGGGGAACGATGCGGGGATCAGGTTGTATAGCTCTTTGTGTAAAAGAAGACGGATCATTGTAGAATGCGATCACTTCCTCCAGCGTGGCAAAAATGCCGTTGTGCATATATGGGGCCGTAACCGCAACATTGCGAAGCCCCGGCACTTTGAAAGCTCCGAGATGTGTCGAATCACCGGTAATTTCAAAACGACCGGCATCATTGAGTTCTTTGCCGTTAAACAGGCCAATGTTGATGAATTCGTCGCCCGTAAAATCAGGTGTAAAGTGGCAATCGATGCAATTGCCTTCATTAAAAAACACAGCCCTGCCGCGTATCTGGTCTTCACGCATGGCCTGTTCATCTCCAAACAGCCATCGATCATTGGCGGTATCTCCGGTTTCAAGTGATTGTTGAAATCTCGCCATGGCGTTGAGCATGTTTTCCAGGTTAACCGCTTCACCGTATACCTGATGAAAAGCATCGGCATAAAAAGCATTAGCTGCAAGCCTTGCCACTGCACTATCGCGGGGAAGGTTCATTTCGCCGGGATGCTCCAATGGCAACAATGCCTGCTCCTCGAGTGTGGAAGCCCGGCCATCCCACATAAAATGCCGTCGCATCAGCATATTCATACTTGAGGGAGTATTTCTGCGGGTAAGCTGCCCGTTGAATCCACGGCTGAAAGCTACTGTATCGGCGAATGCAAACTCAGGCCGGTGACACGAGGCACAACTAATGCCGGAATCCAGAGAAAGTATGGGTTCGTTGAACAACAGTTCGCCCAGCCACTCCGGCGATGCCAAATCTGCTTCCCTGTGAGAATCAAATGCCACAGGCACGCCAAAGCGTGCCCCAAAAAAAGTGATGAAAAAAAATCCGGAAAACGCTATATACAGCTTCATCGACAAAAGAAAATGACGCCAAAAGTAAAGATATTTCCCGCGTTGGGAGAATAAATCAAGTCATGTTGGTGTATGCTTTACTGGTTTTGGAGTGACGGATCCATAGCGTAAGCCATGCTTTTCCAGTGACTGGCTTCTGAGGGTTGATTGAGGTTTTCATACGTCAGCCCGATAAAG
This sequence comes from Saprospiraceae bacterium, assembly GCA_050485785.1. Taxonomy (GTDB): domain Bacteria; phylum Bacteroidota; class Bacteroidia; order Chitinophagales; family Saprospiraceae; genus JBJHCA01. The sequence goes on from JBJHCA010000007.1 coordinate 36,259, forward strand.
AGAACCACATTGGCATCGGACGGATTAAGCTCATAGGCTTTGGTAAGCCAGGTTAGCGCTTCCTGAAAGCGTCCCAGCATGGCATAAGTAACGCCCAGGTTGCGATGCGCATCGGTGTATCTGGTGTCCATATTTACTGCCGTCTGATATTGTTCTCTGGCCTCATCATGTCGGTTGAGTTCACTGAGCAACACGCCGTAATTGTTGTACAGCTTTGGGTCGGCCGGTCGCAAGGCGAGGGCTTTCTGATAGGCTTCCTCTGCTTCAGGATAACGGCCAAGCCGATAGCGGGCCAAGCCCATCTGATGCCATGCATCATGGCTTTCAGGGGTAATTTCCGAAGCCCGGGTAAAGTGGTTCAATGCGTCCTGTAAGTACTCGTTGCGCAATGGGGTGCCGGATTGTTCCAGGGCTTCCTGTACCCGCTCAAGACCGTAGTAAACGTTCATTTTTGAACTGTTGGGGGAGGTTTGAATATCCTGGTAATAAAGTGTTCTGACACTTTCCCAGTCATTGTTGCGATCTATGGTTTTCAGAGATCCCGGAATGATGAGCACGGCGGCCATGGTAAGCCCGCTGTATTGCCCGTATTCCGATTTTTTAAGGGAACTCACATAGTGCGCTACTGCTGCGATTAACCCTCCGGCCAAGAGACAGAATCCCACACTGGGGAGGTACAGCAAGCGGTCGGCCAGCGATGTACCAATGGTAACAAACAGGTTACTCGGCAAAGCCAGAGCCATTAGCAGGAACCCAATTCCAAACGCAACGGCAGGCAGGTGATTCCGCCATAATACAAACAGCCCCCCAAGCATCAGTGGTATCAGGATTCCCAACCAGGTGGCGATATCGCCAAACCCCGTAAGTGGTATCTGCGCAAACCCGTAATCACAAGCCAGAGGATGAGGGAAAACCAGTAATCTGAAATACTGGAGTAGATAGGCAAAGGCACTGGAAAAATATTCCGGTGTACCCATTACATGGACCAGTGCATTATCTACTCTAGAAAGGGTTCCTCCTCCGCTGCCACCCACAACGGCCATGCGAGCAGCCATGTAAATCATTGCCGGTATAAATGCCGGCCAGATGTTTCTTACTACTGTAATTACCGGCCTCCTCTCCAGCAGGAAACTGTACAACATGGCTATAGGAATAAAAATGAGCGCACTTTCCTTACTAAACAATGCAAACAAGAGGGCGACCAGTGCAAAGATCTTTGGGCGGCTGAACGAACTGCTACCGGGAATTGCCCAATAAAACAGAAACAGTAAGCCAAAAAGCAAACTCAGTATTTCATCCCTGCTTTTGATATTGGCCACTACTTCAGTATGTATCGGATGGGCAATAAAGATCAGTGTAGTGATGAGAGCAATTACCGGTGCATCTTTCACAGGCAGCCTGAGTAAAAAACGATACAGTATAATACAGGTTAATGCATACAGCAATACATTGATCAAATGAGGCAAAAAAGGTTGGTCCGGGGCTATGCTCCACTCCAGGTTGAACATCAGCAGTGACAAAGGACGGTATAAATTGCCATCCGATACCCAATAGCCCGCCCGGTATTCAGAAGTGAGAATGTTTTTAAAGCCCTCCCATCCACCTTTAACAAAGTGATTTTCGGTAATGGTTGAGGCATCATCCAGCACGTAACCATGGCCTAGTGTATTGGCATACAATGCCAATGACAACAAGGCCAGTAAGATGTAAATGGTCCGTACTGACTTAAAACCTTGAGGACGCCCGGGTACTCCGGACGCAGAACGTGTAGCCGTAGCGGCTGGTTTGGCTGATTGTTTCTTCTTTTTTGCCAAGGTTATATGCTTTGAGGTTCAGGAATTTTGCAGCCATAAATGTATAAATTCTGAGGCAATGCGCGCTCTGGTAATATCCGGATTCAGTGCTGATCAGGTAAAACACATAAATGTGGACAGCCGTTACAAAACAAACCAAAACAAAGCCATCCCGAGCAACACACTGATGAGCAATGTTTTCATCATTCCTATCCGCAGGTAAAAGAGCATGAAAAATGCCAGAATAACAATGAACAGCGCGCCCGGGTCAACAGCGGAAAGTACCGGATACATAAGATTCATTCCCAGATCAGTAAACCGTTCTGTATCGTCAAACAAAGTATGCAAGGCAAACCAAAGTGCCAGATTGAGGATCACACCCACTACGGCAGCGGTTATAGCTTTTAATGCACCACCAAGAGCTTGATTACCGCGGAGCTTTTCGATATAGGGAGCACCTAAAAATATCCACAAAAAACATGGTACAAAGGTTACCCATGTAGCCACAACGGAGCCAATAATGCCGGCTACCATAGGATCCAGTGTCCCAGGAAACCGGTATGCTCCCATAAATCCAACAAACTGAACTACCTGGATCAGAGGCCCCGGAGTGGTATCAGCCATGCCAAGCCCATCGAGCATTTCACCGGGTTCCAGCCATCCATAATTCTCTACAGCCTGCTGAGCCAAATAGGCAAGTACAGCATAGGCCCCGCCGAAAGTAAGTACGGCAGTTTTGCTGAAAAAAACACCTTCCTGAACAAAGATATGCGAACCACCCAAAAGCAGCCAAAGAGCGATGAGAGGTGCAAACCAAATAGTGAGCCATATGGCCAGGGTTTTGATGCTGTGACGCCAATCCAGGGTTTGTATAACCTTATCTCCTGCATGACTGCCTTTGCCGGAAGTTTGTTCAGGAATCTTAGTTTCTGATATTACAGGGCTGACAGTCCGGGGTCTTCCTGCTGAAAAATATCTGGTTCCCAGAAACCCAGCCAGGCCGGCTCCAATGATGATCACCGGAAAAGGCACATCAAATACAAACATGCCAATAAATGAGAAGGCAGCCACCATCAGCAACAAACTGCTTTTGAGCGAACGTCTGCCAATTTTAATCACCGCATCGATCACGATGGCCAGTACTGCTGCTTTGAGGCCAAAAAACATGGCTTCCACCCACGTCAGGTCACTGAAACCGGCATAAAGTATACTCAGTATAAGGATGGAAACAAATCCTGGTAAAATGAACAACAATCCCGCGGTAAGCCCTCCCCGAATACCGTGGAGTAACCAGCCTGAATATGTAGCTAATTGCTGTGCCTCTGGCCCGGGAAGCAGCATACAGTAATTGAGAGCATGTAAAAACCGCTCCTCACTGATCCATTTTTTGTCTTCAACCAAATATTTATGCATCACGGCAATTTGCCCGGCCGGGCCGCCAAAGCTGTATACGGCAATTTTTACCCAAATCCGCAAGGCATCACGAAATGGAACTGAATGGTTTTTATTATAGCCGGGCAATTTTGACATAAACTAAGTTCAAGACAATGGTAAATCGTCATATTGCAGATCGTATAAGCACATCCGTCGGCAATTAGAATCGGTGTAAAGATCAGATACTTTATTAATATTTACCAAATCATGACACAATCCGGTTTGAGGAATCATGTAAACACCCAAAATACAACCCCGTAATACGGTAATAACCACTACCTTTGCCGGCTGTATTAAATCTGAAAGGAAGAACATTTGAACACAGAAAACCAGGATAAAGACAAAGCCAGAAAAGTGCCTACTTGGAAGCAACTGCGCGAAGCAGCAGCCATCTTCGTCTACATCCGACCCTACAGGTGGCATCTGGCCGGAGGACTGATAATGTTGTTCCTTTCCAGTGTCGTATTTATGGTGTTTCCCTATCTGGCCGGCTTGATGGTGGATGTAGCCCAGGGTACTACTACCTGGGAGCTGTCTCTGATTGAAGTAGGCTGGGCACTGTTGATCATACTCGTGCTGCAGGGGATTGTGTCCTATGCCCGGGTACTGCTGTTTGCCGTATCCAGTGAAAACGGCATAGCCGATGTGCGAAAAGCTGTTTATGAGAAACTGGTAACCTTACCCATCGTTTTTTTTGAGCAAAACCGGGTAGGCGATCTGGTTAGTCGCATCAGTGCTGATGTGGAAAAGCTTTACGGCGTATTTTCGGTGACAATGGCTGAATTCATCAGGCAGATCATTATCCTGATAGCCGGTATCATTTTCTTGGCCATCACTACTCCACGGCTGGCATTGATTATGCTGGCCACATTTCCTGTGATTGTGGTGGGTGCCATGATATTTGGAAGATATATCCGCAGATTGTCAAAGGAAAGGCAAAAACTATTGGCCGACAGCAATACCATTCTAAGCGAAACAGCGGGATCGATCCAGGCTGTAAAGGCATTCACCAATGAGCTTTTTGAAGTGGGCCGGTACCGGACAACCATGAAAAAAGTGGTATCGCGATCGATGAGCTATGCCCGTGGCAGAGCAGTGTTTTCGGTGTTTATCATCAGCATTTTGTTTGGTGCATTGTTTTTTATTGTTTGGCAGGGGGCATACATGGTCAGTACGGGTAGTATCACTGCCGGGCAGTTGGTGGCTTTTGTGTCCTATACGGCAATAATAGGTGGCGCTATTGCAGGATTGGGCAGTTTTTATGCTGAAATTCTGGGTGCCATAGGTGCCACTGAACGAATTATGGAAATTCTGCGCGAAGAACCTGAACAGGAGAACCTCCATCCCCATAAAAACCTCATTACCGATGGCCGGATACACGGCGCTATCCGTTTTGATGGTATCAGGTTCAGGTATCCTTCAAGGCCTGACATTGAGGTGCTCAAAGACCTGAGCTTTACAATTAATCCCGGTGAAAGGATTGCACTGGTTGGTCAAAGCGGGGCAGGTAAATCTACAGTTATGCAGTTGTTGCTTAGATTCTATACGGGCTATGAAGGCAACATCTCGCTGGATGGCAAAAACATCCAGGATTATGATCTGGCATACTACCGCTCCAATATGGCCATAGTGCCCCAGGAGGTGATGCTGTTTGGGGGATCTATCCGCGAAAACATTCTATACGGGAAGCCCGACGCAACTGAAGAGGAAGTGATTGAAGCAGCTAAAAAAGCCAATGCCCTGGATTTTATCCGTTCATTCCCCGAAGGGCTGGATACTCTAGTGGGAGAGCGCGGCATCAAGCTTTCAGGCGGCCAGAAACAGCGCATTGCCATTGCCCGTGCCATTTTGAAAGACCCTGTAATTCTGCTGCTTGACGAAGCTACTTCATCGCTGGATGCGGAGTCAGAAAAAAATGTACAGGATGCACTGAACAATCTTATGGAAGGCAGAACTTCCCTCATAATTGCTCATCGTTTGGCAACAGTTCGTGAGGCTAATAAGATCCTGGTTATTGAACAAGGCAAAATCATCGAAGCCGGCACCCATGCAGAGCTTTCTGCCATGGAACACGGAGCATACAGCCACCTGGCCAAGCTTCAGTTTGAAACCGGTGCACTCAGCGAATCCGCTTAATATCAAACGATTCGGTTTAACCACCTGAATTGGGTACCATGCAGGGTACCACTGTATTAAAACCAAATCCCCGGGACGGATTAATCTTCCCTGTGGTAAGCTTCGTCACCTTCCTGTTTGTCGCGGAGTGCGAGCTGTGCCATAAAAGCTTTGAGTATCTGTTCTGCTTCACCGCTTTTAACATGCTCATATCCGGGAACGCGACTTTTCTTTTCGGGATACTCTTCCACATAAAGTGCTCTGCTGGGGAAAGCAAATCGAATGCCCAGTAACCGGGCGAGATCAATGAACTCAATCAGCAGTTCATGGCGGGCTTTGAGGTAATCCGTAAAGGTATTAACATCGAGATAGACGACAACAAGAATCGTGATGGCAGAATCGGCCATGTCATTCACATAAACATTTTGATTCTTTACGGTTTTGGGATGCTTTTCAATGATCTCGTGTAAACCCTGACGGTAAAGCTTCATCAGTTCAGTTGGGGTATCATAAGTGATGCTGATGTCAAGTTTGAACCGCCTCATCTTACGCAATCCCAGGTTGTCAATAACGGAATCCATCATTCTGCCGTTGGGAACGCTCACCAAACTATTCTCAATTGTTCTGATCCTGGTAGATCTGAAACCGACCTCTTCAATGGTACCTGTTACCCCAGCGGCAATAACAAAATCACCGATCTGGAAAGGTTGGTCAACAAAAATCAAAACAGAGCCTATGAGGTTTTTAATGGTGTCCTGTGCTGCCAGTGCTATGGCCAGTCCACCAATACCTACCCCTGCAATGAGTGCGGTAATATTGACTCCCATCACCTGGAGTGCATGCAGCACGCCGCCTATTACAATCACTATAGCCAAGAGCTTGTCAAGTATCGGCATCAGTTGATCATCGAGTTGGGTTTCTGTTTTTGCAGCAGCTCGCTTGAAATAGATCATTACAAAGTCTGCTATTCTCAGGAAAAGCATGATAAAGAAGAAGATGGTAAGTACTCTTAAGCCTCTGACCACCATGGCATTGAGCTCAATATGAAACTGAAGGCTGGGCACTAAAAACAACACCAGCCTCACCGTTACTATCAGACTGATCACCCTTGCCATACGCCATATCAGCCTGGGTTGTATATATTCAGAGCCCAGTTTGGTTCTGGTAATCAGTTTGATCACCAGCCGGATAACTCGGGTTAGTATCCAGTGAAAAATAAAGGCAATGAGTAAAATCAAGAAAATGCCCAGCCACTGCCAGGCATACAATCCCATAGTTTTCACCTGACTGTATCTGGGGATGAGATTGATGAGAATATCACTTCCCAGGGGATAAATATTGTCGTGCAGGCGCTGAATTTCTGTTATGGTTTGACGGCTATAATACCACTGACCGTCAATACGCTCGAGATACACCTGCGGAAGTTCTCTCGGGAAGAGTACATAGGTGGATGTGCCGCGCAATGTATCCCGGTAATCCGGTTCGGCTGGAATAAGGTCAATATAAACATACAGTCCAAGTCCGTCCAGTATCTGCTTGAGCTTGATGGCCAGATTCTGTCTTTCTTCCGGATCAGCTATGCCGTAGATTGGCAGAGATGCATTGGCGGGATGATATGAATCGGGCTGAAGAAAATACAGGTGTGTGTACACGGCATCCCTTGGAGATGCCAGTGAGGGTTGCGGGTCGGACTGAGGTGTACCCTGTGCAGATACCCGGGCAACATCAGCTGCCATAATAATGATGAAAACCAAAAACGGCAGCAAACTGCTCAGCTTTGCACGAACCATGTGTTTATCGTTTGCAGGCGAAATTAATCACTATTTGCCGCGCATGGTAACTATTGGCAGATTAAAGTTAAAAAGCCCGGTTGTTCGCTTTGAATAAGCTAAAATTGATGCCTTTGTCAATGTGAGATAATGGTCGGCCTCAGTATGCCACAGCTGCACATGTCGTTAAATAGGGAAGGTTGTGCAGCCCACAAAAAGATATCCCCCCATCAAAACATCGTTGCGTACCCAAAATGAATTTTCCCTGTTCTTAAGTCAAGAGGAATTTCCGAAGTGCGCCCCAGTGCATAACTGACTCCAAACACCCCGGCTACCGTTTGAAACTGCAGGCCTGCACCAAATCCGGTAAAGAAGGTCCAGGGTGCACTTCGGTCAACGGTTTCAGGTGAAAATCCCTGATCGAGAAACAGATGAAAATGGGCGTCGCGGTCGAGTAAAAACCGGTACTCCAAGCGCCCCATACCAAATGCCGGAGTATGGATACTCTCCTCATCGAAACCACGCATGATCTGAAATCCACCAACACGGAACTTTTCATTGTTGGAAATTACTGAAGCTCCGAAAATAGCTTTTGCCGTAATGCGCGAATGCAGAATATGGCGCCCGTATAGCGGAAAAAAGTATTGCAAATCGATCTTCGGAATCCATTGCACCGCGGGGTATTCATAGGGTAAATACAGCGAAGCATAGGAAAAATCCGGTGCTACCGGGTCATCAATATTCGTTATCTGTGGATTGCGGAGTACTTGACGGGTACCGGCACTGATATCCACGGTAATGGCAAAGCCCTGTGATGGATTATAGCGATAATCAAAACGCTCTCTTACATACCTCACACCAAAAATATTGCGTCTGAAGTCCAGGTTTTGGGGTAGCTCTTTGTTGTGCCGTATTTGCTCAATTGGCACTGACAGCAATGAAGAACTGTGAAAATCCCAGTACCCTTCCAAAAAATGCCTCCCCCTGAATGCATATTGTACACCGACTCTCCGATGTAGGTCAAGATACAGCGTGTCGCGACGGTAAAGTTCAAATGCTGCTTCAGCTCCAAGGGGAGTTCCCAAAATGTAGGGAATTTCATACTTCACACTGAGTTCTTGAGTTTCAGGCCGTGTCTGCCTAAATGAAAACCCAAGTGTTTGACCCTTTTTCCAGGGATTGATCAGCATAAGATCGGCCATTCCGGTGATCAGTAACCTGCGTCCGGACGGATCATTGGCCGGAAGTGGCAATACTCCCAAGATGAAGTCAAAGCGGTTGGCCGGTCTGCGTACCGGAAAAATAAAGACGGTAGCCTCTTCGCCGGTAAACTGAACAGCAGGTTGTGCCCGCGCTTCTACAAATGGCAGGTCATCCAGTAATGCATTGATGTTTCGAATGTCACTTTCGCGATAAGGCTGACCGGGCAATATTCCAAGATAGCGTTCCAGATAGCGTACAGATACCGGAGCTTCCTCAGGCATCACCAGCATACGATAGGTTATGAGCGGCCCGGGATCAATGTGCAACCATGCATCAAGCTGATTATCTTCCCCTGCCGAAAGGGCTTCGATCCGAATTGATGCAAATGGGTAGCCGTTATTCTCCAGATGACTGATGACCTGACGGGCAAAATTATTCCATGTATCCGCACTTAACTCCTGTCCACTTAACTGACCATAAGCAACATCTGCTCTGCGAAGCCGGTTAATCTGGACGAAGTTGGCTTCTACTTGTCCAAATACAAGTCTGTCGCCCTGAACCAGCCATTGAACACAAGGTGAATCTGAAACGGCAAAAGATGTGGTTTTCAGGTAACCGGCATGCCTGTACTGTTGGATCAGGCTGTCAACCTCCATGCCGCCGATATGTAGTGTATCGACTTTACCCTCCTGCTGAAAATGAATGACCATGCATGAATCTGGCAGGTCACGGCTATACAGCGGCACCCAGGCACAGTGAAACATAGCCAAAAAAAACACGGCATTGATCCACGAAGAGTAATATACCCGCCTATTCCTGTGCCTGATCTCCCCCCGGTTTGCGCTTTTTTCTCTTGTTGCGCGATGGACGTCTTGATGTACCTCCCTGTTCACTCTGCCGGCTTTTAGGATCCGCGGGTTTGTTTCCGGAAGGTTTGTTTTTATTTTCATCACCGGCATCTTTTGGCCTTGCTCTGTCTTTGCTCTGCTGCCGTTTATCTCCATCGCGGCGACCTCTCCGTCTACCCGAACGATCCCGTCCCTGTTTTTCTTGTCTGGTTCGTCGCCGCTCTTCGGAAGGTAAAGCGTCATGATCCGAAGTGAATTCAATGGGTTTGTCAGTGGCAACCACTTCAACTGTTTTGACAAACTGCTCGAGATCGGCGGGCTTACGACCATCCTTGTTCATGGCCAGTACGGATTTCACATCGTCTACGGACATGGGGACGATCTTGGAGTTTCTCTTGTCCTTGTAAATGTAATACATTACCCGCTTAAAAATATCTGTTTTTACCAGCGCGGCCCTGCCTGACTCTGTGTCCAGATAATCGGCTTTCCTGGGAAATTGTTTGAGAGCATCCATATAAGTTTCAAGCTCGTAGTTAAGGCAACACTTAAGGCGGCCGCACTGTCCTGAAAGTTTGGTCTGGTTGAGTGCCAGATTCTGATACTTGGCAGCACTAGTCGAAACTGATTTAAAATCAGTAAGCCATGTTGAACAGCACAATTCTCTGCCACAGGAACCCAGGCCGCCAATCCGGCTGCTTTCCTGACGAGCTCCAATCTGGCGCATTTCTATTTTTACCCTGAATTCCCGGGCATACTCCTTGATCAGCTCCCTGAAATCAACCCGCCCGTCGGCAATGTAGTAAAAGGTGGCTTTGCGCTTGTCACCCTGGTACTCCACATCGCCAATCTTCATTTCTAGCTTCAGCTTTCGTGCAATGATCCGTGCATGGATCATGGTGTTCTTTTCCATTTCCCTTGCTTCCTGAAGCTTTTCCATGTCCCGCTCATTGGCGATACGGATAATCCGGTATAAGGAGGCATTTCGCTTCACTTTTTTCCTTTTCATCTGAATGTCAACCAGTTCACCACTGAGGCTTACCTGGCCAAGGTCGTAACCGTTGCCGGTATCAATAGCTACCCAGTCGCCGGTTACAGCACGAACGTGCTGAGGGTTATAGGCGAACTCCTTTCTGGAGCCATTCTTGAACGAAACTTCCACCAGTTGGTCATCTTGAGAATAATCCACCGGCAATACTATGGCTGACAGCCAGTCATACGTATTGAGTTTGTTACAACTTCCCGTGGCACAATGGCCTTTATTTCCACAGCCTTTGGGCGATGATCCCACGGCCGTACTGCATCCTGTACATCCCATATCCTGAAATTATTTATGTTGCACCGCCTTAAACTGAACGGCAGTAAGATTATTTTTTACAACGTGACTTAAATCAATCAAGTAAGTGAGCAATAGCACCTTTACGTTGGGATTGGATTCTATCGCCCTGCGAACATGGTTTGTCAGCATGGCCAACATTTCCATGGATTCAACGCTTAGATTCCTTCCAAGGTGAATGGCCGCATTTCGTGTTCGCCCGCGAAGTCTCACATGTTCTTCTCCCCGGTATACTGCACTGTGGCATTCACTAATGAAATCAAGGATAAACTCAACGAGAAGTTTTAAATCCTCACGGGTAAGATCCGCCAGTTTCTGACTGAGTTCCTGTATGTTGGTGGCATCTTCTTTTATGGATGCAGACAGCATGGATAGCCAAAGTGCTGAAGGGTCCGTTTCCTTTTGTTGTGAAATCAACATGGCTTTTTGCAGGTTGCCGTGTGCCAGAAACGTTGCCTGCTCTGCTGTTTGGTCATCAACGCAAGATGCTCTGAGTGCCTGCTCAATCTCATAGTCTTGATATGGCGGCAGAAAGAATTGCTGAGTACGCGATAATATGGTACTCAAAATTTTCTCGGTTTCCTCCGCCACCATAATGATGTAGCTGCCTGGTGGAGGCTCCTCAAACAGTTTTAACAGTCTGTTACCTTCATGCCCCAGGTACTCGGGAAGCCAGATTATAACCACGGATGGGCCTCCTTCAAAAGATTTCATGGAAAGTGATCGGGAAATCTGCACAATTACATTCTTACTGATGTCCAATTGCTTTCTTTCGGCCACCAGCACATCAAGCCATTCAGACAAAGTGCCAAACGGATATTCAAAACAGAACTTTCGAAAAGTTTGCTGTGTTCCGGGATACTGGATTTCAAACTTATCTTTGGGAATAGACGTAAGCGGGTAAAACAAATGGCAGTCCGGATACTGAAGTTTCTTCATTTTACGGCAACCGCCGCATTCACCGCAGGCATCTTCGTCGGAAGGTTCCCTGCACACAATGTAAGCTGCCAATGCCCTGGCCATTGCCAAAGAACCGGTTCCCCTGCGCCCGTGTATCAACATGGTATGCGGTAACCTTCCCTGGCGGGCCATGGTTGTAAGTTCCTTCTTCACCCCTGAATGTCCGGGGATATCCCTGAAAAACATTGCTCCCTTACTTTTAGAGCAACTACTAACTTTTACTTACAGAGTCAGGCCGCTGTGCTGATCTGCTTCAGAATCTCATCATCAAAAGGTTCAACTGAAGAGGGGTATGACCCGATCCACTGCCCATGAGGACTCACCAAAAACTTGTGAAAATTCCACTTCACTTCAGCATTCTGCACACCGTTAAATGACTTTTCGGTAAGCCACCGATAAACCATATGCTTATCGTCGCCTATTATTTTCACTTTGGTTGTCATGGGAAAATGTACGTCATATTGTGTTTTGCAAAATGCCAAAATCGATTCGTGAGTGCCCGGTTCCTGATTCCCAAAATCATTACTTGGGCAACCCAAAACGACCATTACATCCTTATGGTGCTGATATAACTCTTCCAGTTGCTGATACTGCGGAGTAAATCCGCATTCCGAAGCCACATTGACTATGAGTACTGTTTTACCCCGGAACTCAGGAAATCTGATCTTCCCGCCTCCCAGCCTGTCTGCTGACAAATCGTAAAAAGTAGTTGTCGCTTGCATAATCTGCAAATATACCATTTTATTCAGTTTTTATTTTTTCGCTTTTTGAAGAAGTTCGATATAATTTGCATTGGAGTGTTAAAGCTACCCTACTCCCCATAAAAAAATCGGCTCATCCTTTGCCAGCACAGGTCCCAGGTTAACTTTATCAACAAATAATCACTTTAATAATCCACCAATTCTATCTCTCGTATTTCGGATAGATGTATCCGATTAAACTCAGACACTTTATGAATAGTTTCTATAAATCGAAAAAATCTTCAGGTATTCTACCTCAATTTCCAAAAAAAAATTATACTTTTAACTCAATATCCAGCATGAGGTATTGAGTAATTGTTCAGGGTCGATTTACTGTATGCTTTTTCAAATTCTTGTAAAAATCTACACACTGATATGGGGTCGCTGAAATGCATTACCCTGTAATTGATCAATCAAATGAAAAATACACATGACAAAGATCATATATTGTTTTGATCGGCATCATAGTTGAGTTTTAAAGCCCCCTTTATCTTTGCTTCGTCTTAGATACAAAAACCAAGTTCTTGTTTCAAAATCGGTGGCCAGGAAAATCACCGTAAAAAGAAACCAGGATCAAGCTGAAAAGTACCGTAAGAAATGGCAACTCCGGAAATCTTCGGAGACACGGAAGTTTTGTTCCTCCATCAAGCGGTATTGGTAAGCTTAGATAATTGTTCACCCAAGTGCTTGAATGCCTTGCAAGTGTGCAATATTAGAAAGGAGTTAATTTTCTGTGCTTAAAAAGTGCGGAAGAAAGTGGAATATAAAATAAACCGATTGCATGAAAAAGCCAATTCTTTTTCTGCTGCTTCATGCTGCTGTCTGTTTACATTGTCTACAGACGGCAGCATACACCGCTACCTGCCATTTACCCGGGTATGAGTTGTTTGATTTCCCGGCACCGGAAAGTCGTCCGACCATTAATTCTTTTGATCAATTATCCGGTGGAGACTCCTTAACTATAGCATTGACTCAGGATACCAGTTGGTATATGATTGCAGCTCCGTCTTCAATGCTTTCATATGGACAATGGCTGCAGAACTTAGTAACCCAGGGCTTTGAAGGCTCCGATTATCCTGATCGTCAACCCAATATTCTGTGGTTTGACGAAACCGATACCCTGACCAGCCTGATGAGCTGGCGAGCGCCGATTAGCGAAAATGATATCGTTGCTCAGGGACGTGGGCATTACTTTTTTGTTTTCGGTAATATTCCTCAGGATTCACTTTACAATGATCAACTTCCTGTTTATCTCAGTGTTGCTGCTGAAGACGCTTATTCCGATGGCAATTTTGCCTGGGACTCATTTTCATTTCCGGTAACATTTACACCCAGAACCGGAATGGATAATACTGTAGGAGGTCAAAACAACATCTACACAGAAACCAACCTTGTCAATGAAGGATGGAACCTTTTGGGCAATCCAACTTCTCTTACGCTGGACTGGGGTTCGGCCTCAGGATGGACAAAAGTCAACATTGACTCAGCAATCTACATCTGGAATGCTGCTGAAAAAACCTTCGATTTCTATAACGGAATAACGGGAACCCATTCAGGATTAATTCCACCTTTTCAGGCATTTTGGATACGAGCTAACGGCCCTGAACCACAACTGTCCTTCACGGAAGATGCGATTTCCGAAGGTGGTGAATTTCAAAAACCCGATGGTTATTCAAGGACAGTTTCGAATACGGATGAACTGCATTTAGTGATTCAGTTGGCCGGAAACAATTTACAAACACAGTGTATGATTTCATGGTCTGAATCGGGAAAGACAGGACATGATGCTGCGGATGCTTTCAGGCTTGAACCGCTGAACAACAATCATCTGGATGTTTACACGCTTTCTTCACCTGATCATACAGTGCCCCTTGCGCTTAACCACTTGCCCCGCCTTGGGAAAGATTTCTATAATATCCCTCTGTTCCCATTCAGTATTCAAAATCGCAAGGCCCAAAATGGACTACTGACACTTGAATGGCAGCTTCCTGATAACTGGCCTGACAACTGGGCTATCAGTCTACACGATCATAGCCTGCAGAAGGCCATCAATATGCATGATCAGTCCCAGTATACCTTTTACAGTAATCCGGATTGGGGATGGTATTATTCAGGCAGAAGTTCACCTGCAGAAAGTTCTGGCCTGTTCAGTCTGGTAGCTGACCCGGGCGTTCATATCCGCCAAACCAAAGAACCATTTTCCATCATTATCCAAAAAGGAAACATGTTACCCCAACCAACCTACATCAAACCGGTACCGGCTTTATTGCCTAACTACCCCAATCCCTTCACCGAAAATACTAACCTGAGTTTTACACTGCCCGAAGCACATTTTGTAACACTCGAGATCTATGATTTCTATGGGAAACGAATATACCATCTGCTTCAGGGAGAATATCCACCGGGTGTACACTCTGTGCAGTGGAACAGTTCAGGTTTACCGGCTGGAATATATTTATTGCGATTAACCACATCCGTTAATCAGGACGTAATAAAACTTCACATCGGACACCATTAACACAAATTGATCGCAAATTCTTTTTTCATGACTTTTTGTTACATCATTCACCCTATCACCAACGCACTCTACGCCTTATACAAGGTGTCTTTGCATGCGGTTTTGCCTGCCATCATGGGCATTGCTTCATTATTGCCGGTTAATGCGCAGCGAATCAGCTTTGGGCTATATACTTCCCAGGAGATCAATGTTGTGCCGGTTGGTGATGGTGCGCTAAACTTCAGTGCATCAAAGCTTCCCATTATTACCGGCAGCAATCAGGTTGTTTCAGTAGAGCTCATGGACGAAGGCGTTGCTGTTTTTGAAATAACCGCCGCAGAGGCCTATGATCTTTCATTTACCATTGATGCTCCCACATCGCTATCCAATGGAGAAGACTACATCCCTTTAGTACTCAAACTGGCTTACTCCAATCAGGGTTTAAAGGACGAATATACTGCAAGAAGTGCCGCGGTTGAATTAGCATCCGGCTTTACCGGTGCTATTTTTCCCGTGGTGCAAACATCACACGGGCCTCCGGGCCCACCGCCAACACCTGAATATGCCGGCTATGATACACCGGTCAATACCGTATACCTGTACTTATATGGTTCACTCGGCCCAGTGGGTCATATTAGCACCGGTATATACGAAGCCAGCATCAATATTCACATTGAATATGCAAAATAGCCACAAATCTAAGCTTTGAAGATTCCCTTGATAATCTTTATAAATATATTAGATTTTTTCATCGGTTTTTTCAATTGTTTTTATGGTTTTTTGTTTTATTTTATTTTTTTGATCGCACTATAATGTGTATTTTTACACTAAGAATGACATAATAAAGTTCCCGGGGTAACCCGGTAAGTCAGTCCACGATTTTTGCCTCTTTCCGCATAATCATTCCCATTTTGGGAAGGTCAGGATGCAGTAAAGCATAGATCAATAATAATTCAACAACCATCAGATAGGTAATCATCCGAATGAATTCGCGATAACCATTCATGGAAGCTTGTTTAGGTGGCACATTTTTGGAATATTAATAAACCTTTAAATCAATTGCCTATGAAGAACAGACCCTGAGTTCACCCTGAACTCTACCCCGGCTTAAAGCCGGAATTTTCCATTTTTTTATTTTTTGATCATTAACTCAAAACTTTTTTAATTATGAAAAAGAACACAATTTTCATGGCTATGGCCATGGCACTTTTCATCATCTCAGGGTCTGTAACTGCCTGGGGACAAGTTAGTACTGACATTGAAGCCACTGTTACCGTCATGGATCAACTTACGCTTGAAGTCGACAATGACATTGAGTTTGGTGCTGTTCAGAAAAACACCAATGCTCCCGTGTATCTCGATCCTAACGGTGCAGCCCACACTAATGTAGCGACATCAGCTGTGGTAGGTAAGTTTTCCATTACCGGTTCCGATGCTGAAATTACCGTTTACTGGCCCGCTACCATTAACCTGGAAGACGATGCTGATCCGGTAAATCAGTTGCTTTTTACTACCAAAGTTGTAGGTGATGCCGATGACGCTAACCAGGCTACTGCTGCAGAACTGACTGAACCTTCAGGCTCTCAGGTGACCATAGCTGACGGCGAATTCCATTTGTGGGTTGGTGGCTGGCTGGGCAACACCGATACAGGTATTGACTCAAACCAGGAAAATGGCGAATATTCTGCCAACCTCGAGTTTACTGTTGAATACAACTAGAAAATCGTCAAGTTGACCATATCAGGGAGCAGGATATTGATTGCCTGCTCCCGCATTTTGCTTTCTTCAGTATCCCGGACTTTTAAACGGACTCTGCCTGATTCAGGCAAAATGGATAAACAAAAAGTTATGTCCCATAAAAAGTACTTAATGCTCACCCTGGCTGCCTTACTCTTAAGCTCAGCTTATCTTTGTGCGCAGATCTCTTTTTCGCCAACCATCGTATTTATTGATGATCAAAAAGGCGGCGTAGGCAATTTCTACATCACCAATCGTGCAGAAACGGCTCAGGAAGTCCACATCAGCTTTCGGTTCGGATATCCTGACTCCGATGACTCCGGTAATCTGGTAATGAACTATCACGACTCTGTGGCTTATGCACAATATGCCCTCGATCCAATGATCAGGGCTTTTCCCCGGTCATTTGTGGTAGAGCCCGGCCAGCAACGGACGGTCAGATTACAGGTAGTTCCCGGTGCTCAGCTCAGCGCGGGGATGTATTTCACCCGGATGGTTGTCAGAAGTACCGCATTTCGAGAGGAAGACGCATCGGTGGACGAAAACCGACTGGGAGCAAATATTGGTATCAGCTTTGATCAGATAACCGGTGTGTTTTATAAGCGTGGGCAAACCAGTACCGGCCTCGTTATACATCAGGCCGAAGCGATTCATCGCAAAGATGGCATTGACGTTATCACCCGGCTCAGCCGCAAAGGGAATGCTCCTTATATAGGCAGTGTCCGCATTTCGCTGCTGAATGATTCGGGAAATGTTGTGGCCGAAAACCGTACCAGTACAACAGCATATTTCGATGTGACCCGCAAATACACTCTGCCGGTCAAAGACCTGCCTCCCGGGCATTATACCGTAAATATCACGTTTGAAACACAAAGAAGGGATGTTGCCACTTCTGACCTTACCCAGTATCACCCCGTCAGTGTTGAACTGCCGCTGTATTTAGAACAGCCGGTCCCACTTGAGTAGTCAGTTATGATTGCGGCTCTGGTTCAAAGCTCGCTCTCATCTTGAAAAACCATTGTATGCTGGAATGATTCAAAGATTATTATTATTCATGGCTCTTTGTGGGCCGGCATACCTGCCGGCTTTAAAGGCACAATCTCCCCAATCTCCGGAGGAAGTGCTTTTCTCATTCCGGTATGGACCTGTTGGTCTGCGATACATCCAATGCCTATATCTTCACGAGAATCAAAAAGTTTACCTGCCCCTTACCGAACTGCTCAATTTGTTCGAAATATCCTATCGGTATAATGCCAATGGAAACATTATCAGCGGTAATTTCCCCGGCCCCGATGACTTTTTCGCTTTCCGGTTCGATGAACTCAAACTGACTTCAGAAAACCGCATCATTAATCTGGCTCAGGACGATATGATCAGGGGTCAAGCTGAATTCTATGTCACTCCTGAAATCTTTGCTCAATACCTGGGCTTAACTTTCCATGTCTATATACCGGGTCTTCATCTTACAATGTCCACTCGTCATACTCTGCCATTAGAAGAACGAATAAAACGACAGCTGGCCCGGCAAAGGTCATTCCCATATAACACTGAGCAAACGGATTTTCCACTCCTTTTTCCACGAAGCCGGTCGATTCTTAATGGTGGTACACTCGACTATAACATTACGGCGGGCACTAACGGTCACACTCCTTATCTGAGTTATCTTTTCACCGGCGGCATAGAAATATTGGGCGGTGACATGCGGGGTACACTACATGGATTCACCGATGGCACAGGAC
>JBJHCA010000007.1:54436-63004 GCA_050485785.1 Saprospiraceae bacterium
CCTTATTTGAATAACCTTCATTGGCGGTATGCATTTTCACCTAATCCGGTAGTTTCCACAGTGTCTGCAGGCCAGTTACACAGCACTGGAATCTGGCGGCAATCATTCAGAGGTTTAAGTATTACTAATAACCCGGTTGAACCACGAATGATGGATGACTTTCACATCGTGGATGGAAACACCGAGCCGGACTCAGAAGTCGAGCTATATATCAACAACCGACTTTACGCCTTTACCAGAGCCGACGAGCAAGGTAATTACCGCTTTGAGGCCCCGCTTACATATGGATCGTCACGGGTTAGCGTGCGCACGTATCCACCCTCTGGAGACCGGCGGGTAGTCGAAAGACGTATTCAGGTACCCTTTCATTTTTTGCCCTCAGGTACTTTTGCCTATGATATCCAGGCAGGCAGGCCCGATAGATACTATGATGAGTTTGAAGATGCCCAATATTTTGGACTCGTTCAGGCGGGCTATGGTATTACCAATTGGCTAACAGCACGTGCCGGGGCACAGTACACGGGTTCCGCACTCAACGCTGAAGATATTTACAATTATTCGTCAGTTTCAGCCCGTATTGCTGGTCAATATCTGATCAATGCAGATTTTGCCCCGGATGCGTTTTACCGGATCAATGCTTCGGCAGTCTTTCCCAACTTCTCAGGTTTTCAGCTTCGATATACTAACTTCTTCTCATCAGGTTTCTTCAATCCCCGCAACGTAAAAGAAGAACGTTATGCAGGAATTTATCTGCCGGTAAACTTCTTCAGTTTGCGATCCGGATTCCGAATGGGTGCGGAGCAATTCTTGTTTGAAAATTATTCATCTACACTCCTTAGGGCTGAATTCAATACCCGGATAAACAGACTTAATCTCAGGTTGTCATATCGGGACTATCTTCTTGAAAGTAAAGAGCAATTGCTGTCAGGTACAGGACAGGTATCGGTCTCAGCTGCTTATCTCATTCCGCGCTCTTCATCTGTTCCGCTGGTAATGAGAGGATTGAATATCCGGACCCGGGTCGTATATAGCTTGCCTCTAAGTAATATCTATCAACTTGACTTTCAATTGTCTCGTTCAATGGGTCGCCATGGAAGATTTTTCATGAGTACCGCATACTATCCAGGATCAAGGCATATACAGGCTCAGTTCGGTTTTGTTGCAGACTTGCCCGCGGTGCGTTCTACTACTTCGGCATCAGCCAGTAGGACGGGAATTGCTTTACGTCAACAAATTGCCGGATCAGTCTCGACTGACATTCCCCACAAAAAACTGATTGCATCCAATCGCCCAATGGCAGGACGCGCTTCCGCTTCTTTTGTGCTGTTTATTGATAATAATAACAACGGCATCTTTGACGACGGAGATGAACTTTTGCCTTACCGCGCAGTTCATCTCGATCGAACCGCCCGCATCGTCATCGGCACCGACAGTATAATTCGCGCAACTATGCTCCAACCCTTTTTCAGATACAATGTTTCCATTGACCGCAATGCCATACCCAATCCTACACTGATCCCGGCATTCTCGGCATTCTCTTTCACAGCTGATCCCAATCAGTACAAAACTATTCAAGTACCTTTCTACCGCACGGGTGTTATCGATGGTGAAATCCGCCTGAAAAACGGAAACGAAACATACAGGAGTATAAGCGGTATCAGACTGGAATTGCAAACCCCCGGGGGCCAAACCATCAAAACCCTTCGCTCTTTCTCGGATGGCAGCTTTTATGCCATGGACATTCCGCCGGGCATCTACCGACTTGCCCCGGAAAAGGCACAACTGGAAATACTGGGAGCAACTTCAAAACCTTCGTATTTCGACATAGAAATCAAAGCTATGCCACAGGGTGACTACCTCGAAGGATTAATCTTTGAGCTTTCACTACAATAAGTTGATTATTCAGGGCTGCTCCACCTGCAATTCTAAGCCCGTTCTAAGCAGATTCTAATGTAACCTTCAGCCCGGCACCTTCGGGGCTGTATAACTTTGCGCATCCCCTAAAAAATCCGTGACTAAACAAGTTAGATACCCGATCAAATAAGCATTTATGTCACCTCTTACCAAGGTTTCAGCACTTGCCCTGTTTATTCTTGTCTTGTTCACCGGGCGCATGGGCGCAAGCGATACCCTAAAGCTGAATCTGTCTTCAGCTGAAGCAGTTTTCCTTGAACAAAACCTCAGTCTCATTGCCCGGCAATATGCCATAGAAATGGCTGAAGCAATGATTATTCAGGCCAGACTATGGCCCAATCCCGAATTGAGCCTTACGGAAGTTACCCTGTTCCCGCAATCCCGGATTCTTGAAGAATTGCCCGGTGGCAACTGGAACCTAGTAGCTGAACTCGAGCAACTCATCGAAACTGCGGGTAAACGCAAAAGCCGCATTGCTATAGCTTCCTCTGAACACGAAATGAGCCGTCTGGCTTTTGAACAGCTCCTTCACGAACTGCGATTTGCGTTTCGTGAAAAGTACCTGCAAATTAACTACCTCGACAGGCTTAAAGATGTGTACGATGAGGAAATTCAACTGGTTGAACACATTATTACAACCATGGAACCCGCTGTGGAACAACGCCTGGCTACGAGACTGGAGCTTACCCGGCTCAAAAGCCTTCTTTACGGCCTTCGGCGCGACAGACTCGATATCTCACTTGACTATAATGAAGCGCTCGCTGATTTTCGCGCTTTGCTTGCACTCCAACCAAACACAAACCTGAAGCTTAAGAGAATGGACTTCTACTGGCAGGACATACCCAAAGCTTCAGTGATCAATTTTGCACGAGCCAGTAACCTGGCTTCAACCTATAGAGCCGACCTGCGCTTTAGCTCAACTCAAGTAAATTTTGCTCATGCCGTGCTCAACTTCGAACGTGCACAGGCAGTACCTGATTTCACACTGAGTATGATGTACGACAGGGCAGGTGCTTTCGCCCAAAACTATATCGGTTTTGGAGTGAGTATTGACCTCCCCGTTTTTAACCGGAATCAGGGAAACATCCAGGCTTCTGTAGCCGGTGTTGCCAAAGCAGAGTCCCTGTTCAGGGAAACTGAAAACCACGTTTTTCGCGATGTTGCCACAGCTTTACAACACTGGCAAAATATCGAAAATGAAATCAGCCAGTTCGACCACGGAATACTGGACGACTATCAATCCATAATGGAACATGTCAGAACCCAGTTCATCAATCGCCACATCAGTTTACTCGAATTCCTGGATTTTCTCGAAAGTTTCAGGGAAATTCAGATCAACTGGATGGAATTGAACCAATCTTATGATTTGGCCGGTGAAGCATTCCTTCGTGAAACCGGCTTACCCGATTTTGATAACCTGTAACACCCTACTATGCGGACTTCAATGAATAAATTTTGGTTCTCTGTATTACTGATGCTCTCCGTAACTGTTTTTCAGGCATGCAATAATGATTCCGGCAATAATAATGCTGAATTGGCAGAGCCGTGTTTTGCCAGACAACTCTTTGCACCTCCAGAACTTTACACAGTCTCAGCATCTCCCGTTCGCGAACAAATCAACCTGAGCGGAGATGTTAGATACAATAAAACGGAAGTGTCCAATGTGTATGCCTTTGTCAGTGGTTTGGTGACTTCTGTCAATACCTCACTTGGTGCCGCAGTCAACCGTGGACAAATTCTGGCAACAGTTCAAAGCCGCGAAATTGCCGACCTGCTCGCTGAAAAAGATGAGCTCGAAATTCAGCTTGACATAGCCAAAGAACAGCTTGAGATGACTGAAAGCATGTTCGACAGTGAACTGGCTACCCGCCAGGACCTGCAGTCAGCGCGATCAGCCGTAAGATTGGCTGAAGCTGAACTGACTAAAGTGCAACGTTCACTCACCATGCTGGGAGCTACGGGTAATGGAGCCACCCGAAACATAATAGCCCCGCGTAACGGCTTTGTGGTTGAAATGAATATTGCCCGGGGATCAGAATTACCCGATGACTTTGATGCCCCCGTTTTTGTAATCGGTTCACTGGATAAAGTCTGGGTTATCGGCAATGTGTATGAAAGCGATATCGCGCGAATAAAAGAAGGCCAACAAGTTTACATCACCACCATGGCTTACCCCGATACCAGCTTCAAAGGAGAAATTACCCGGGTTTCAGGTATGCTCGATCCGGTGTCGAAAGTGATGCAGGTGCGTATAGAGCTCGACAATCCCGATTACCTGCTCAAACCGGGAATGTTTGCCCGTATCAGGGTCGAAAGTGAACAAACTATCAGCATGCCGGAAATCCCGTCTGATGCGGTATTGTTTGACAACAATCAGCATTTTGTTGTGGTGCAGCGCGATGAGTGCAATTTTATACCCCGGATTGTGAGAATTCATGCACATAACAATGGCAGGGTCTACATTCAAAGTGGTCTTGACCCTGGAGAAATTATCATCGCCGATAATCCGCTGCTGGTTTACAGTGCGTTGTAGCCTCATCATTTCATTGGATCAATAAGAATACTTACAGCAATTTACAATATACCCAGGCGGACAAACTCAGATCAAAGGTAAAATCCGAAACTTCTTTACATCATGCACAAATTTGTAGATGGCATTATAGGGTTCTCACTGAAGAACTCGGTATTCATATACTTTATCACTGCACTGGTTACCTTCTTTGGCATTGTCAGCTACATCAACCTGCCCATTGAAGCCTTTCCCGATGTTACCAATACAAGAGTCAGAGTAATTACACAATGGCCCGGCAGAAGCGCAGAAGAGGTTGAAAAGTTCATTACCATCCCCGTTGAAAAGGAGATGAATACCATCCCAAAAATTGCTGAACTCCGATCCATATCTCTCTTTGGCCTTTCTGTGGTTACCGCAATTTTCGAAGATGACGTGGATGATTTCACTGCACAGCAGTATGCAGCGGCCCGGTTACTCAACATCCCTTTCCCCGACGGAGCGGATTACGAAATAGAACCTCCTTCGGGTGCTACCGGCGAAATCTTCAGATACACGCTCCAAAGCGAAGTTTACGATATCAGAGAGCTCACTGCCATCCAACAATGGCTCGTGGAACGACACCTCCTGTCGGTGCCCGGTATTGCAGATATTGTGAGTTTTGGCGGAGAAGAAAAAATATTTGAAATCAGGGTCGATCCCAACCTGCTTTTTAAATACAACCTTACTCCGCTCGATGTATATGAAGCGGTTGCCGCCAGCAATGTCAATGTGGGTGGAGATATCATCGAAAAAGGAGATCAGGCCTATGTAGTTCGCGGCATTGGCCTGCTCGACAACCTTGAAGACATTGAAAACATTGTCATCGATAACCTGGAAGGAACCCCGGTTTTGGTAAGGCATGTGGCCGAAGTGCTCATTTCAGGAAAACCCCGTCTCGGCCAGGTAGGCCTTGACGATATAGATGATCTGGTTCAGGGCATTGTAGTTATGCGCCGCGGGGAAAATCCAAGCGATGTCATAGACAAACTGAAGCTTAAAATCGATGACCTCAATGACAGGATTCTGCCTGCAGGGGTAAGCCTGGTACCATTCTACGACCGTACTGATCTGGTCAACAATACTGTACGTACCGTTACTTTCAATCTCATAGAAGGCGTGGTGCTGGTTTCGGCCATTGTATTCCTGTTCTTAATGGGATGGCGTACTACCCTCATCGTGGCAGTCATCATTCCCCTGTCTTTGCTTTTTGCATTCATAATGCTGAGGCTTCAGGGTTTGCCGGCCAACCTCATCTCTATGGGAGCCATTGACTTTGGTATCATTGTTGACGGAGCCGTGGTTATTGTAGAAAGTATTTTTGTAGCCCTGGACAAACGACGGCGGGAACTAGGCATGTCCCGTTTTAACCAATTAGCCAAAGCCGGAATGATCAAGAAAAGTACTGCCCGTACAGCACAGTCCGTTTTCTTCGCCAAGCTCATTCTGATCTGTGCACTGATTCCCATTTTCGCGTTCCAGAAGGTTGAAGGTAAAATGTTTTCACCGCTGGCTTATACGCTGGGCTATGCCCTCATCGGCTCACTGATTTTCAGCCTGACCCTGGTACCTGCACTGGCTAATGATTTGCTTCGCAAAAATATCCGCGAAAGAAGCAATATCGTTACCCGTCTTTTTAAATCAGGCCTATACAAAGCATTTTGTGCCATCTATTCGGTTAAAAAATGGGCTTTGATAGGCACTGCATCTATGGTTGTGGCCGGGGTTTTTGCCTTCCGTACACTGGGTACCGAATTTTTGCCCCACCTGAACGAAGGTGCAATCTATGCCCGCGCTACCCTGCCCAACAGTATCTCCCTGGCAAGGGCCGTGGAACTCACCAAAGAAATGAAAGAAAGGGTCCGGACGTTTCCCGAGGTCGAATATGTTCTCACTCAAACAGGACGTCCCAATGACGGCACAGATCCTACAGGCTTCTTTAACATTGAATTCCATATTGAATTGAAACCCGAAAGAGATTGGCGGCGGGGTGTTACCACCGAAAGTCTGCTCGAAGATATCAGGTCTTCCATGGAAATCATCCCCAATATGAACCTGGCTTTCTCACAACCCATTATGGACAATGTGGAAGAGTATGTAGCCGGAGTCAAAAGTGCTCTGGTCATTAAAATTTTTGGCGACAACCTGGAAATGCTCGAGCAACTTGCCGACTCAACCGCATCCATCATCGCTGACGTTCCCGGGATCGAAGATCTCAATGTTTTCAGAAACATCGGCCAACCGGAAATGCGCATCAGTCTGGATGAAGAACGCATGGCTATGCACGGCATTATGGTTGCCGACGCACAGGCCGTTATTGAAATGGCCATTGGTGGGAAAACTGCCAATTACTTCTACGAAGATGAACGGGTATTTGATATTCGCATCCGCTTTATGCCTGAATACCGTGCCAATGAAGACCACATCGGCGACATTCTGATCCCGACACTCAGAGGCTCTAAGGTGGCACTGAAAGAAATTGCGGATATCGGATTTTACACCGGTCCCACTTTCATTTACCGTGAAGCCAACACCCGTCACATCGCCATCGGATTCTCCATCCGCGGACGCGACCTGGGAAGTACTATCCGGGAAGCCCAAACCCTGGTGGAAAACAATCTCGACCTTCCCCGTAACTACCTCATGGAATGGGCAGGGGAATTCGAAAACAAAGAACGCGCCACCAAACGTCTTATGCAGATTGTTCCCATCTCGCTGCTGTTTATCTTCTTCCTGCTTTACGTCAACTTCAACAACTTCTCCGATACACTGATCGCCTTGTCCTGTATACCCTTCGCATTCCTTGGCGGCCTGGTTTCCCTATTGGTTACCGGTACCAATTTCGGCATCTCAGCAGGCGTTGGCTATATCATTCTTTTCGGGGTCAGCATTCTCAACGGGGTCATTCTGCTTGAAGCGGCCAAACACTACACCCGGCAGCGAATGGACTTAAAAACCGCCATTCATAAAGCCGTGGAAAGCCGAATCAGGCCATTGGTTATGGTTGCGCTCATGGGAAGTGCAGGGCTGCTGCCGGCTGCCATTTCAACCGGCATGGGAAGCGAAATTCAAAAGCCCCTGGCTATCATGATTGTTGGCGGTCTACCGGTAAGTATGCTCCTTACCCTGTTTATCCTCCCTCTTCTTTTTGAAGCGGTGTATTCCCGAAAAAAAGTTAGATGATTATGATGTATATCTCTTTGAGATTCATTCTCCCACTGCCCGAAGGCTTGAAACTTTGCCGATGCGGGGGCAGTAAGGTAATGTCGGGCTCTTAAAAAGGTTCTCGTTACGGATGAAGTCATTGAGCGGTTCTCCCGCTTATTCAGTTTGTCTGCAATTTGAAATACTTGGGTTCTGTAGCACTGTCTTATTTCATACTCCACAAAAAAGCAGAACCCCGGGGCTTGGCCGAAGTTCTGCTCGCTAAATATTGAGTCTAATCTGCTTTGGTCTATTTTTTAGCCTCCCAGTCAGCAATATTGGCTTCATTCATGATCACATAGGCTGTGTTTCCTGTTTCCTTGCTCAGCTCTATGCTGCGTCGTGCCGATTTGATGGCTTTGTCATACTGACCGTTGGCAGCATATGCTCTCGAAAGCGTCATCACATTCCAGAACGTTTCTCGGTTTTCCGCTGATTTTTTGGCCCAATCCAAGGCTTTAGCCGGATCCTGACCGGTTTCCAGATACCACCGGGCAGCATTGTGATAAACCCTGAAAGGGTTCTCTATGTCATTGATGGCTGCAGCAATGTTGCGGTCTGCCATTTCAATCACATCTACTTCCAGATTGAAACAAACCGCGGTGCGTTCCCAGCTCAGACAAATCTCCGCACCGCTGTTGGTAATTTTTCCAATATCAAAGGTCATGGTCTCCGTAAAAGCTACATCGCGGGTATCCACTACTATTCTCAGTGCATCGTCATCCTGGCTGTAATTGCCGGTACCCCAAAGTTCTGTCTCATTATTGAACACCAAGGTCCAGCGATCTTTTCCCGGTATAGTAAAAAAGGAATAATCCCCGGCAGGCAAATTCTTTCCCTCTATACGGACATCAGTACTGAACGATAACCTGGTGGCTTTGTTAGCTCCGGTTCTCCACATT
>JBJHCA010000008.1:0-20872 GCA_050485785.1 Saprospiraceae bacterium
TTCTTAGCATTGTCAACTTTGACGTACACACGCAATCAGCACAGACAATTGGACCGATTTTCCGGCGGCCATGGCCTGAAAAAGTAAAGGCCGGTCAAAGGGCTGTTGATGCAGGGGATGGTTATGGGAGAGGTGGGTGCATAAAGCGGAAGGTAAGGCTAATACGGAGGGAGCTGACTTTTTTGGTTTTGGGAATGCAGTGCAGCCAGTGATGTTGTGTGGCACCCCGCATGACCAGCAAACTGCCAGGGTGCAGCACTACGGAAGCTTTGGTGCCGTCTTTCTTGTGTTTGAAGTCAAAGCGGCGCGGAGCGCCGAGACTGACGGAGGCGATTACCGGGTTTTGACCGAGGCAGGGTTCGTCGTCGCTGTGCCAGCCAACGCCTTCATCGCCATTGTGGTAGAGGTTGAGCAAACATGAATTGAAAACGGCTTTGGTTTGCTGCTCAATCCGGGTTTTTAACTGTTGCAGAGGCGGTGTCCAGTGCAGGGCCTGCCGGCTTACGCCGGAATAGCGGTACTCGTATTGGCTGTCGCCATACCAGGCTACCTTGCGTCGGGTTTTGATCAGCTTGCCAAAGATGATGGCTTCATCGTGTTTCCAGGCTATGGATGACATGAATTCCCGCATCAGGGCCAAAGCTTTTTCCTCCGGCATTACGGGGCCGTAATACAGCACTTCGCCGTCGCGGGCGATGAGGTGTTGGGGATATGACTGAGGAAACAAGGATGACATGCCGGTGGTAATTATTCGTTTTCAGCGAAGTTAGCAGTGTTCAGTTCGCGGCCAAGGAGGACGGTTTTGCGCTCCAGGCCCCAGCGGTAGCCACCCGGGCTGCCATCGTTGCGGATTACGCGGTGGCAGGGAATGAGCACCGCCACGGGATTACTGCCAACGGCATTGCCCACGGCTCTGGCTGCCGTACTTTGCCCCATGGATGCTGCCAGATCCTGATAGGTGGTGAGACGGCCTTCGGGAATGCGGAGCAGCGCTTCCCATACCTTGACCTGGAATGGTGTGCCTTTCAAGTGAAGGTTTAACTTGTGAGCCGGTTGGCTACCGGTCTGCAGCATTCCCAGTGCCGCAGTATGAATATCGCGATGCTGTTGAGTGATGGTGGCTGCAAAGAACTTTTTTTGCAAAGCCATTAACGCTTCCTTTTCATCGCTGATGAACTCAAGCCGGCAAATACCTCGGTGGGTGGAGGCCACCATGGCTTTGCCCAACAAAGAGTCATAAAAACACACATCCATACGCAAACCCGCGCCCCCGTTTTTGAATTCGCCGGGTGTCATGGCTTCCAAAGTGATGTAGAGGTGATGCAGCCTGCCGGTGCCCGACAATCCGGTGAGATGGCTGGTTTCCGACAGGCTGGCCCTGTGTTTTTCGAGGAGCGGCCGGCTGAACCGGAGGTTGGTGTACTGCAAGAATTGCTTGGGACTAATGCCCGCCATGCGCGTAAACACTTTTTGAAAATGATGCGGACTCATGTTTACGGCTGCGGCCAGTTCATCCAGGGATGGCTGCCGCCTGAAATGCTGCCTGATGTAGGTGATGGCGCGGCGGATGTGCTCAAAGTGAAAATGATGGGTTGATTGCATGGTTTCAGCAAATGTACGTCACAAATGTAAGGCCCGCTTTGCCCTTGAACAACCCCAATCTTGCTAATCTTTGCCTCGGTGTTCACTTTCGGGAACATACGGTGTGAGGCGGGGAATCCACCGTGGAACCCTGGCTTTATAATGCCGGTAATCGCTACCAAATCGCTTTTCCAGGTCGGGCTCTTCCCTAACGATAAAGTAGAGAGTATTGACGGTACAGAACACCAAAGCCCAGGCCAGAATGTAGAGTGATGACCATAGCACAGCCTGCCCGGCCAGGATAATCAGTACACCGGTGATCATGGGATTGCGGCAGTAACGGTAAGGCCCCCTCACAATCAGCTTTTGCGTGGGCTGCCATGGTGCCAGTGTACCCCCGCCAAACCTCCGAAACAGGTTGAAAGTAATCAGAAACAAGGCCAGGCCCGCAGCAATGACTACAAACCCTATAAGAGTCTGCCACAGTCCATGAGCGCCGCCGGGTTGTTCGAGCCGGTACAGCAATGCAGGCACAATAACAGCCACAGTAAAGGGAAGCAACAGAATATCGCGGATATGGCTAAACCATGAAGGTGACGACATAGCAGTCAATATCAAATTTTCAATGCCCGGGCTTCATTGCAGTAACTCCTGGCATACTATGGTAAAATTAAACAAAAACCAGCCACTGTTTTAGCTCCCGGGGTAATTTGAATATGGGTTGACCGAATTGGTAACGGTTCTTGTCAGGATTTTTTTTATAGCTCTTTGTGAGAAAAAATTTGAAGTATAACCCCTGAAGAAAGCCGGCCTGAGGCCGGTATCAGTCTGTCAGCCGCAGCCATGCTCCATCAGTAAGTCCAAGTCCATATCGGGTGGGGAAGGAATGGTCAGGATGTAGTTGAGCCACTCTTTTTCAAAATCTTTCTGTGACATACCGTAAATCTCTTCAAACTGCGTAAAACCGGCTAGCCACAATTGTTTCATTTTGAAGACACCATATGTTTCATACAGGTACTTAAATACGGATGCGCTTTGCAAATAAGTGACCACTTCATTATCGCGGGCTTTGGCATCAAAGTGATCAATCAACTCAGCCATTGTGTATAGTTGATTATTGCGGGCCAGATGGGCGGCAATGGCATCAATAGGGTTGTCATAGAAACACTCATTGTCGGCATACACGGCACTGCCTTCGTTGAGCATTCGGGATGAGGTATATCCCCACAACCGACCGGACAACAAATGAAACAACTCGTGCTTAAACTGTCGCCTTCGTTGCTCACTGCACACTATGAATAACAGGTCATGCTCCGGACATGCCATTCCTCCGTGAATATAAAAGCCTGTCAGTTCCTGCATTTCTGCCGGCGAATCCACCAAAATCACATGAATGCCGCGTTGGTAAGCAGTAGTGTCCAGTATTGACAATCCCCTTTGCAGGGCTACTGACAATTCAACCTTGATGGTGTCCGGGTTACGCGCGGCATAGGAGTTTCCCGTAAAGTAAAGCCTGAAGGGCCCATAGTTGACGGAAAGGAAACACAGGGTGTCATGGTGCAGAAACTGAGCAGCAAAATCGGTTACAGGGTAAAAGATCACCTCTTCCATTTCCGTGCTCAGTGTAGTTCGCTCTTGTATCACGAGGTGTTTGTTGACCCAATTCTGATAGTTGAATTCCACGTGTGCCAGGATTTGCACCCATTGGCTGTCACGATGGAGAGCTGCAAAATCCGGATCGTTTGCCAGTCTATCAAACTCAACAAAATGTCTTTCTGCAAGCCCGGCTAAAATGTCAATTGCTTTCAGATTTTCGCCGGCCATGGCACAGGAACGGGCTGCCCGGTAATACATTTCATCGGGTAAAATACCCACCCCTTTTTCCACTTCCACTTCAGCAGCGGCTATGTATGCAATGGCAGCCTGAGAAAACTGTCCGGAATCATAAAGCGAATCCCCTTCGGCTACCAGAGCAATATAGCGATAGTAATTGGGAAATCCCTGCTGTGCCAGTCCACTGCCGGCCAACAACAACAAAGCAATCAGGAAGAGAAAACTTTTCATGCTTAAGTTTTTATGGTATCCATGGAAATGCAGCATCGCGTAATTAAAATCCACACAATGAAGCTTGTAAATCAGCTTACAATGTAACGGCTTTAACTGGTATTGGGGGGAGATTTTTGAGGATGTGTATCTTTTGGTTGTTTTGGCGATTTTACTGAGTATGTTTAGGTACTACACCGGGTAGTCGGGTCGTCATTTAAAATTCCTGGGTTTTCATTGAACCGGCCGAAAACATAGTGAAGTTAGATGTTGAACAGAATACTTGCAATTAACCTTTAGAATCAATGGCTGCCGCCAACTAATGGATTCTCAATAGGGCTGTATCTACATCGAAACAAACCGGTGTTACGATCCAATAAACAGGCAAAGAGGCGTGAAGCATGAGTGGCATTGACAAGCAGTTGAGTCCTTGTGAAGAAAAGAAGACTTTACTGTGATACAACTCACAGGAACAGGATCAACATTAAATGAAATACCAAGACCCAGGTTTACCCTTGAACGAATTGAGTCAATAGTGTTGCGTTTGTACATTGCCCAATATGCCGTTGAAAGGCGTTCAGCCTTTATTAAGATAAAAGTAAAGACATTGAGAGCATGGTACAACCAAACTTAACCATTTCGAGTTTTTAATACTACATGTTAATCGTGCAAGCCCGGGGGCGGTCTGCACTGATGAGTTTCAGGGAATCCGTTCTGTAACTGCTGTCTGGTTGCACATTTTTTCCCCTTTTTTAAAAACTACAGCCTTTTTTTGATCGATAGTTAACCGCATTAATGCTTAAACATTAATCATGAAAAGCTTAGTTTATCTACCTTTAGCCGCAATAGTCTGGGTTGCGTTTCCATTCATTTTGTTCAAGCAGTACAATAATAAACGGTTTATTGCTGAACCGATGAGCATCGTGACGCAAGATTCAGAGGGACACAAAACAAGCGGCAATCTCAAAGCTTTTTCATCCTTATCTACTGCTAACGAAGGCGGTTCTGCAAGTTCATGGTCTGCTTTTACGTACTTTACATGTCAGCAATATGTGGACGGTTTGCCAGTAGAGATCTGTGCCAATCAACCAACACCCAGAGGGTATGTAGTTACGGCATATGGAAACAATATGTCATGCCCCGACTGGACACCCGGAGGGATGAATACTAAAATCGTTTCCAGACCGCATACCAACATTTCGGTTTGCGCCACCTCCCGTATTCCGAATGGATATGTAGTAACGAGATACGGAAACAGCCTGAATTGCCTGAACTGGTCACCCGGAGGTCAAACCACAATCAAAATCAGAAGGCTATAAATGCATGAATGCTTTATGTATCCGGACATATAAACTAAGTTATCCCAGAGCAAACACAGGTCAGGATGAATTGTGAATTTTTATCCGGTTTGGAGTTGTTAATACTGGTTCAATGTAAAAAACTATTTGCCGGATGACAGTTTTATATGCAAAGCCGGATACACCAATTTTCTTAATTTTTAAAGCTTCGGAATTATGAAGTTATCCTTGTTGTGCATTTTCCTGTTAGTCATCAACTGCGAACCAATGAATCCGGAGAATAATGACCCCAATTCTTATATGGACCCGGCGAACCCGAAAGCCAATACTGAATTCAAGCTTACTCGGGAAATGTCTGCCGACCCAGCCGGAAAGGATTTGTTGGTTCAGACAGGATCTATGCAAATTGCCCGTGCTGCCCACACATCTACACTTCTAACGAATGGACATGTCCTTATTTGTGGCGGATTCGCAGGCAACAATGATTTCCTTTCCAGTGTGGAAATTTATGATCCTTCATTGAATACTTTCCGTCAAATTGGTGATATGACTGTTCCAAGAGTTAGTCACACAGCTACTTTACTGCCTGATGGAAAAGTGTTGATTGCCGGAGGATATGATGGCAGGTACCTCTCGTCCACCGAAATTTTTGATCCGCAAACTGAATCCTTTACACCCGGAAGCGAAATGAATATACCTCGCATGGGGCATACTGCCACCTTGCTTGACAATGGTACAATTCTGTTTGCCGGCGGGGTTGGTACCGGTTGGGAGTTTCTGCAATCGGCAGAGGTTTATAACGTAGATTCAAGAGTCTTTTCAATGACCAATTCAATGAGTTTTGCCCGTTCAGCACATGCAGCTCTGCTGTTAACTGATGGGACAGTGCTGGTTTCAGGTGGTCATCAAGGAAGAAGAGCCAATATTGAAATTTACGCTGACGCGGAAATCTACCACCCTGCAACAGGCAGGTTTACCCAAACCGGGAATATGAGTATCCGAAGGCACAAACACGATATGGTATTACTTGAGGATGGAACTGTCCTCATTACAGGAGGGGCAGATGAAACTGATTACGGAGGTATATATAAAAGTACAGAAATTTACTACCCTGATTTGGGGCTCTTCAAAACCTCAATCGACATGATGCATCCTCGCTTTAAACACAATGGTACATCAGTATTATTGCCGGGCGGAAATGTAATGGTTGCAGGAGGAAGCAATCAAATTGAAATATATGATCCGGCTGAAAATATGTTTCAGCTTGTAGAAGGAGTCATGGCAGGGAAGCGATATTTTTCATGTGTTACCCCATTAACTAATGGTGAAGTGTTGATTACCGGAGGATATGACGAGAATATTAGTCCGGACAATCGGGCATGGATCTTCCGATCCGATAAACAGATAATGAGAAGTGCAGAATGAGTTGCTTTGACAAACAATGGAACCGGTTTTAGCATATAAGACTTTGGTGGAATCATGGGAATGTAATCCAGCAACATGAAAAAATAACTTAACATACTGTCTAGGTTTGGGGGAACAATGCATTTTTGTTTAATAACCACATATGGGGCTATAAAGCCATATGATCACCTCAAACCAAACTTTGATGTGGTTTTGCCGATTTCGCGTCGCATTGAAGAATAAAAAGCAAGAAAAAACCACACTATAATGTGATTTTGTTTGCTTGACTAAAAAGCAAACCGTACTTTTGACACTAAAATCACAGTATGATGTTAGTTAAAATGTTGGGGGAAACTATCAAAAACAGACGAAAGGAGCTTGGCATAACACAACCTCACTTAGCCGAGCTGGCAAAAGTGAGCACGAATACGCTGTATAAATTAGAACAGGGAAAAGGCAATCCTTCATTGGAAGTATTGAACAAATTAACCGAAGTATTGGGATTGGAACTAACGCTGAAAGTGAAAAAGAAACAATAAGTCAATGAGAGCAATGCATATATATTGCAATGGGATTCTGGCAGGAACACTGACAGAAGAAAATCGCCGGCATTATGTTTTCACCTATGATGACAAATATTTTAATGATGAAAGCATGCCATCGATCAGTTTAACAATGCCAAAAACACAAAAAGAATATATAAGCAAGTTTTTATTTCCATTTTTTTTCAACATGCTAAGTGAAGGCGTAAACAGACAATTGCAAAGCACACAATGGAGAATAGATGTTGAAGATAACTTCGGTTTGCTGGCAGCAACGGCACAGGATGATACGATTGGAGCGATAACTGTAAAACCATTGAAGACAAAATGATTTTAGATGAGATAAGATATTGTCCGGGAACATTAGCTGAAGGTTATACTACTTATAGCCCGGGCTGTTTGAGAAATATGTTTAAAGGTAAAAAAGTGAATCATGTTTTACCCTATGTTCACCCAAAACTTAGCGAAGAAGTCACAATTCAGTTCATTGAAAATCGAAAGCGCATTTCCATATCTGGTGTGCAGGAAAAACTAAGTTTGCTTTTGGAAAAAAATGTATTGCGATTGACGAAGGCAGGAGAGCAGGGAACATACATACTCAAACCAATACCAAGGGATTTGAAAAAGGTTGACCAGGTTCCTGCCAATGAACATTTGACTATGCAAATAGCCAGGCAAGTATATGGACTTAAAACGGCAGAGAATGCAATGATTTTTTTTAAAGACAACTCCCCCGCTTATATTACCAAACGGTTTGACATAAAAGAAGATGGGAGTAAATGGGGCAAAGAAGACTTTGCAACATTGGCGGGAAAAACAAAAGATAATGCAGGTGTAAATTTCAAATATGAATACAGTTATGAAGAATTGGGACAATTGATACAAACATATGTTCCTGCCTGGCGGGTAGAAATCGAAAGGTTTTTTTCGATGGTAGTTTTCAATTACTTATTTTCAAACGGAGATGCTCACTTAAAAAACTTTGCATTGCTTGAATCTTACAGTGGAGATTACCTGTTAAGCCCTGCCTATGATTTAATAAACACAAAACTGCATGTGGATGATACAGATTTTGCATTGAATAAAGGTCTGTTTGCAGACGGATACAAAAGTGAACTATACAAAAAAAGAAAACACCCATCAAAACATGATTTTGAAGAGTTTGCACGAAGAATAGGAGTTGTTGAAAGTCGCATTGAGAAACTATTGAATCCTTTTTTAACCAAACAGCCTTTTGTGGAGACATTGGTTAGCCGTTCATTCCTAACTGAGGCCAACAAGAGAGGATATTTGCTGATGTATAGCACTCAACGAAACCACTTGTTATCTTGAAAAATGAATTGAGAAAGCATTATTATACTAAACAAAACCTATTGGTCATAAACTCTGACTCCCTTCAATCCCGGTGCTCATGATCTTTTAGGGGTACGGCGAGGTCTTCAATCTGTGCCAGGCTCCAATTTTTGGACCAGCATTTTTATGTGGTATATACCGAATTGAACATCACATAATCAGTAGACAAGTCGGTACCCCATCCGGTAGAGGATTGATCACCCAGGTTCAGATCCAGCTTAATAACCAGATGGGATTTCCTAAGGACTCTTTTCATATAGCTACGGTTGTAATCTATGGGTACTCCCTGGCTCAGCACTTTGACCTGTTCATTTTCCGAACCCAGGTAAAGGTCGGTCTTCTCAAATTTAAAAGGGACATCCGCATTGCCCGCTGCAGCAATAATTCTGCCCCAGTTGGGATCCCGTCCAAACATAGCTGTTTTGACGAGTGTAGAGTCTGAGATTTTGCGGATCAGTTTTCGGGCCATGACTTGATCAGGTGCGTTGACAATGCGGTATTCGATAAACTTAGAAGCTCCTTCACCATCGGAAACGATGAGCTTGGCTAGGTGGATCATCATTTCATCCAGATTTTTACAGAACACGGCATAATCGGGATCATCGGTTGATCGGATGGTTTTATTTTGAGCCATACCGTTTGCCAGCACTACTACCATATCATTAGTGGAAGTATCCCCGTCAACGGTAATCATGTTAAAGCTTTTGTTCACTGACTCATTCACGGCATTGTTGAGCAGCGCAGGTTCTATGGAGGCATCGGTTACAATAAATGCGAGCATGGTAGCCATATTGGGGTGGATCATTCCCGAGCCTTTGGCAATACCTCCCATGTTAACTTCGTGGTCATCGAGCTGAAACTCAATAAAGCCTTCTTTGGCAAAAGTATCTGTTGTGAGGATGGCATTGGCGGCCAATGATCCTGCATTGGATCGTTTACTGAGTTTTTTTATAGTGTCTCTGATCCCCTGTACAATTTCTTTAGTAGGAAACGGCACTCCTATGAGTCCGGTGGAAGCTACCAGCACCATTTCCTTTTCGATCCTGAGCTCATCTGCAGCACATTGGGCCATGGCTTCAGCACCTTTGCGTCCTTCCTCACCGGTTGCTGCATTGGCATTCCCGGCGTTGATCACTATGGTTTGTGCCATTCCATCAGCTATATGCCTTTTGGATACTTTTACTGGTTCAGCTACAACCTGATTTTGAGTAAACATTGCAGCAGCACTGGCCGGAACCCTGGAATGGATAATGGCTAAATCACGACGCATGGATTTAATACCCGTATGTGCACCCCAACATTCAATGCCGCGCACGTTGGTGATATTTTTGATCATGGTTAACTTTTTGTTTATGAAAATTAGGGCATTAGAGCAACCTGGCCCAGACCTGATGTTTCGTTAATACCCAGCATGAGGTTCATGTTTTGTATTGCTTCACCTGCAGCACCACGTACAAGGTTATCAATGGCACTGGTAATAAGAACAATATTGGTTCTTTGGTCGAATTCGATATGAATGTCACAAAATTGTGATCCCCGTACATGCTTTATTTCCGGCTGGCCGTCAGTTATTCTGACAAAATAATGCGGACTGTAAAAATCGCGATACAGCTCAATCAGTGTATTTTCATTCACTGTTTGAGCGGGAGTGAGGTATATAGTAGTCAGTATACCTCTGTCAACTGGCAATAAATGGGGTGTAAACTGAACTTTACTGCCATTGGCTCCCATATGATTGATTTTTTCTTCGATTTCAATGGTGTGACGGTGGTGTTTTAACCCGTATGCTTTGAAATTGTCATTGACATTGGAAAAGTGATTGAGGCCTTGAGCTTTCACACCTGCGCCGGTAATGCCTGTTTTTGCATCGATTATGATGGTTTGCTCGTTGATGAGCCTGTTTTGTACCATGGGTGCCAGGGCAAGCAGGGCCCCGGTGGGAAAGCAACCCGGATTGGCCACCAACTCTGCCTGAGCAATTTGGTTTCTGTACAGCTCAGGGATACCATATACTGCATGTTCAAAACCTTTCTCGTAAATGTGGGGTTTTTTATACCATTTTCTGTAAACATCAGGGCCAGATAGTCTGAAGTCGCCTGAGAGGTCAATAAGTTTATAGGGTTGGCCTTCCAGTTTTTTTACGTATTCCATAGAAACTCCGTGTGGTAAGGCCAAAAAAACCAGGTCGAGTTCATTATTTTGCATCAGGTGGTTTGCATTCACTAGTTCGTGGTAGATAATTCCTTTCAGAAATGGGTGGACTTCTGCTATATTCTTACCTGCCATGCTTTCAGATGACAGCATGGAAATCTCGACGGATGGATGGTGAACGAGGATCCGGATGAGTTCGGAACCCGTAAATCCCGTAGCGCCTATAATCCCAATTTTATACATTGGCTTTTGCTTTTACAGCTTGCAGCGATTGTTTTAATATTTTCACTATAGCTTCCAAATCGCGGTCGGGTATGTTTAAGGCGGGCAGCAATCTGAGTACATTGCCTGAAGTGGCATTAGCCAATACTCCGCGTTTGAACATTTCCATTACCAAAGCTTTGGTTTCAAACTCAAAAGCAATTCCTATCATTAAACCCAGACCTCTGATATCAATAATGGAAGGTTCATTAAGCTCAGTGATCAGTTTAGTGAGTAATTGTCCTTTTCTGGTGACTTCGTGTAAAAATCCGGGAGAGGTAAGCTCTTCTAACACGGCCAAAGCCGCAGCACACACTAATGGATTACCGCCAAATGTAGTGCCGTGGTCGCCCGGGACAATGGCAGAAGCTACTTTTTCATTGACCAGAACAGCACCAATAGGTACACCGCCACCCAGCCCCTTGGCCAGCGTGATGATATCAGGTTGTATGCCATAGTGATCCTTTGCCAGAAAATAGCCAGTACGACCCATACCACATTGAATTTCATCATAAATCAATACAGCACCGTGTTTTGTACAAACATACCGAAGGGCTTTTAAAAATTGCTTGTCAGCTGCATGAATTCCACCTTCACCTTGAATAGGCTCAATAATCACTGCTGCAATATCATCACCAATGGCATTGAGTGCAGCTTCGGTATCGTTAAGGGGTAATTCGGTAAAACCGCTGGGAATAGGTTCAAACCCTTGCTGCATGGACTTTTTCCCCATGGCAATAGTAGCAAGCGTCCGCCCATGAAATGAACCGGAAAAATGGATAACCGTACTCCCTTTGCCTTGGATTGAACTGTATTTTCTGGCAATTTTTACAGCACCTTCTACCGACTCAGCACCACTATTGGTAAAAAATGACCGATCAAGTCCACTGAGCTCGGTCAGTTTGGCTGCAAGCAAAGCCTGCGGCTTACTGAGATAGAAATTTGATATGTGTATCAACTGAGCAGCCTGATCCTGAATGGCCTTCACAACTTTGGGATGACAATGTCCAAGATTATTGACTGCT
The DNA here is from genome assembly GCA_050485785.1 of Saprospiraceae bacterium. Classification (GTDB taxonomy): domain Bacteria; phylum Bacteroidota; class Bacteroidia; order Chitinophagales; family Saprospiraceae; genus JBJHCA01. Next base: position 11,659 of record JBJHCA010000008.1, read on the forward strand.
ATTCCACTGAGCGCATCAATATATTCATGGCCATTGCTGTCCCACACTTTACTTCCCAGGCCTTTAACCAAAGTAACCGGAAATCGCTGATAGGTGTTCAGGTAATGTTTTTGATCGAGCAGGCGATATGTTTCCATGGTATTGTGTTTCAAGTTGAAGAGCTTTCAACAAATGCCGTACCCGTTACTTTGCCGGAGGCAATTTGTTGGATTTGATCCGGCTTTGTCCCATTGATTATACAGGCTGATTGAGCTCCTGTGTTCAATGCAGTAATGCAGGCTTCTACCTTGGGTAGCATACCACCACTGATCACTCCCCGGCTTACCAGATCCTGAATCTGATTGATCTCCAAGTTTTGAATCAGTGAGTCGGGATGATTAATGTTCATAAAAATCCCGTCAACATCGGTGAGGACTATAAAATGACCGGCTTTAAGAGCTCCCGCAAGATGTCCGGCAAACATATCCCCATTGATGTTATAACCGGTTCCATTACTGTCTGCAGCAATGCAGGCAATGACAGGAAGATAATGATGATCGAGTAGCAATTGCAATAAACCGGTGTCCGTGGTTTTTACATCTCCAACCAGACCATGGTCAATGTTGTGTTGTGACCCGTTTTGACCCTGGCCTGCAGGTCTTTGAACCGCAGTAACCATGCCGGCGTCGTATCCCGATAAGCCTACTGCTTTTACACCTTTTGCATTCAATCTACGTACTAAATCTGCATTCACTTTACCCAGCAATGTAGCTTGCACAAAGGCAAAGGTTTCCGGTGAAGTAATTCGGTGCCCGTCAATAAATTCAGATTTCAGGCCTGCCTGATCCATGGCTTCGCGGATATATGGCCCGCCTCCATGTGCAAGAACTATTGAATGGCCGGCCAGATGTTGCCCGGCGATCTGCTTTAACACCTTCTCTTTCAGGCTGGTGTTGGTCATGGCGTTGCCACCATATTTGTAAAAAAAGGTCGGTGATTTAGTCAAAATATTAGATTTTATCAAATTAATAACATCATAAAAGCATTAAAGGTTGATTAAATATTTCTGTAATGCTTAATCTGGATCAATTTACTGCCCTCTGAGGTTGTGAAAAATATTGGCTATTCTCTTTTAGCACTTCTGCAATTTTTCATTCTTTCAGCCAACCCAACAAAATGATATGTAAAAAACTCTGCTCTAAAATCGACCCTTTCACCCTATTCCAATTGCTTAAGCTTACGGTTGAATTCGTTATTCCACGATCCTTATTTAATGCATGTATCACTCAGCATTGAAGCTTTCGCAAAGCTTTGGCAAAGTGCTGATAACCTCACCGGAAATACCGCGAGATTGCATCTGTTGACTTTGAGGGGCTGTGTTTGGATAAGTTTATGTACCTCTTTGTGACAGGAGCGTGATCCGGATTCCCGGGTGAATCAAAAAAATAGTTTGGTCATTGTCTCTGACTCCCATCAATCCCTGTACTCATCATCTTCCATAGGTACGGTGTAGTCTTCAATCTGTTCAAGCAATTCTATGGATTGTACCAAACGGGTCCATTCGCTGCCTTGAAAAATAAACTTAAACCATGCCCGGTGCCTGTTTGAGTAGCGGATGTGGACAAAAAACCAGATTGCTGCAAACGTTAGCATAGCCGTAATGCTGAGCTGAATGCCCCATTGCCATAAACTCCAATCCTGAAGCATGCTTTCATTCCAGTAAAACGTTGACCATACAGGGAGCTGCAATATCAAGAACCGGGCAATCCATAAACTTGACTTTCTCAGGCAGGCCAGCTCGCGTTGTGCTTGCAGTACAGGCATGCTGATATCGATCTTGTTCATGGTGATCAGCTGGTAAAGATAGAGTAATACAGCAAAAGCCGTTAGACTGATCTGAATGGATGCCGAAACCAGAAAAAACAAATTGGCATCGCTCAAGCCATGTAAGTAAATGGGAATCAGTAATCCCAATCCCGTAATTACCCATATCAGTCCAATGGCCAGTGCAAAAAGCTTTTGCGGTGCGGTGGACGTCAGCAGGTTCTGTGCTTTGACCCTGGTGATATCGGTAATCAGGTGCTTGTACAGATCGGCGTTCATTTCCGGCTTGCTTTGATTCGCATGCCAAAGTTCAATCAGTTGTTTCTCATTCATGGGTGTCAAAGTTGAGGGCTTTAAATTTTTCTCGTAAAAGCTGTTTGATCCGACTGATCCGGGTTCCGGTATTGCTCACACTAATGCCCAGAATATCGGCAATTTCGGCATGACTCTTTTCCTCCAGATAGAGCAGCATTAGCGCTTTGTCAAGTTCTTTCAGCTCGTGAATAAACTGATCCAGCTTACTGAGCAGTTCTTCACGCTCAATCCTGGTGTCATCAGAAAACTGGGTCGCATGCTCACTGGCATGGTCTGGCACGTGCATGATGGCCGGTTTTTTCCTGTAATGTGAAATAGCAACATTCAGGGCAATGCGGTAGAGCCAGGTTGAAAGCTTGTATTGACTGTTGTATCCGGGGAGCGCATGCCATATCCTGATCATCATCTCCTGTATCAGGTCTTCGCGGTCCGTTTTACTGGTGCAATACGCGCGGGCAACTTTATACAGTATGCCCCGGTGTTGCTCCATCATCTGCTTAAAGTATTTCGATTGTTCAGTATCCATATTCGGGTATAAATCTCGTCGTAATCACAAACCGGCAATTTAATGCCAGCTTTTTACCAGTCGTTAATCTAAAGGTAAGGTCTGCATACCATAACATTTGCATCGATGTAAACAATGAGTTGAAGTAGGCTGACCCGTCAATGATTGTGAATCAATCGGGTTGTCATAGCTCAGTCAGTTTCGGAGGGTTCTGTTTAGCGTTGATCAATCTTTGAAGCATGGTAGTTTTGTTTTGTGATATCTCTTTGTTTTACAAAAATGTGTCGCAGCATTACCCTATTATTCGCGGAAAGGTGGAAAAAATCACATTCCGGTTGCACTTTTTTTGCTCAGAATTCCCGGCATTGCACTCCAATCGATGTATAACATCATTTCGGGCAATGGGAGCTTGAGGGAAGCATCTGGCTTGCCCGAAGGGCAACAAAAACAAACGCAGGCCATAGTGTTATGACCTGCGTATTCAACCATCGGTTTAAAGATCACCATCGGTTGCATCTGGCAAACCAAAATTATTACCTTTGACACAATCATTATCAACCCTTTCGTAATTGGTCCGATTTATAGGGGGGGCAAACCAAATGGAAGTCACAGCATAAAAAGCGACCGCAATGAAACATGCTTTATTATTGCCTGTATTATTGATTTGGAGCCATTGGGTTATCGCATCAGATTCAGCTATAGCTTTTCGATCAATTAACCATGCTGACTTATTCGAAGTGGCTGAAAAAGAGAATAAAGGAGTTATGCTTTATTTTCATTTTGACGGATGTGGTGCGTGTGTGTTAATGGAAAGAACTGCATTCATTGACGAAAATGTAGCTGACATTATCAATGCAAACTTTGTCAGTTATGATATCAATACCCGAAAAGGGGATGGAATTGAAATCAACCAAATATATAACATCCAACTTCATCCATCTTTCATATTTTTTGACAATACCGGTAAGGAAATACACAGACTAGTCGGTCTTTTCAGTCCTGAAGATTTTTATGACCAGGTCAATGATCTGTTGCATTCCAATAAAAGCCTCACAAACTATAAAGGAAAATACAAAGCAGGAAAAAGAGAGCCTGACTTTTTATTTGAATACACTTACATGCTGCGTGACGCATACGAACTGGACTCAATTGTGGTCAATGATTATCTGAATGTTCTTGACGAAAGTGATTATAGTCTTGAGAAGAATATCAAATACATATATGAGTTTTGTATTCATAATTTTAAAATTTTCATGCCCTTTAACAATCCGGGATTCGATTTTCTTTTGAATAATAAAACGTTGTTTTATCAATATTTTGATAGCTCTCAAGTCAGAACAAGAATTGTGTGGATTTTGTATTTCTCAATTTATAATGCAGTCGAACAGAATGATGAAAAAACTTTTAAAGAGGCACTCGCGATGTTAGAATTATTCGACACCGGAGAGACATTTTATTTTCAGGAAATGGACGGGCGTACTACCGGAGTATTGTATGGTAAAAGCCTTGTTCTTTCCTCATTGCTTAATTATTACAAAAAGATTGACGACCAGACTAACTACAAAAAGACTGAAGAGAAATACATTGCCGCTTTATGGGATGACCCAATTGCACTCAACAACTATGCATGGAGCGTTTTTGAACACGCTGATGATGACCAAATTGAAAAGATCCAAACTGCTATAGAATGTTCAGTTCGTTCCATTGAACTTAGTGACAACTATGCCAACAATGATACATATGCCTGGCTATTATACAGATTGGGTGATATTGAAAATGCTTACTCCCGGGCTATCAGAGCTATTGAAATTGCCAAGAGTAACAACCAGGACTTTAGCGAGACCCAAAAGTTGATCGACATAATACTGAGTGAGAAGGAAGAGTAGAATAATAATGAAGGTGAGTTTAAACCTCTTTACTTCAATACCGCCCTTAACCAAAGCTTCTGCTATTCATCAGCCCAACAGGAAACCACAACTTAGGACACCGGTCATATGTTTGCACATCGTGCATCGACAGAGCACCACAAAAAGATATCAAAAAAAATGAAAAACACTGACCGCAAACAACACTGGGAGAATATTTACCAAACCAAGTCGCCCGATGAGGTGAGTTGGTTCCAGCCGAAGCCGGAAACATCGCTGAGCTTTTTCAGTGCGCATGGGGTGCCCCTGAGTGCCGCCATTATTGATATTGGCGGTGGAGACAGTCTTTTGGCCGACCATTTACTCGACCTGGGTTATAGGGATATTACTGTACTCGACATTTCTGCGGCCGCCGTAGAAAGAGCCAAAAAGCGGCTTGGTGCGAGGGCCGGGAAGGTGAAATGGATAGTGGCCGATATTGCTGATTTTACGCCCGCGAAAACCTATGATGTGTGGCATGACCGTGCTGCCTTTCACTTTCTGACCAACGAGAAAGACATTGCCGTCTATTTGGAAACGGCCCGGCAAGCTGTAAAACCGGAGGGTGTGTTGATTATGGGAACTTTTTCGGAACAGGGGCCCAAAAAATGCAGCGGAATTGAAATCCGGCAATACTCTGCCGCTACACTCAATGAACGGATGAAGCCGTATTTTGAACAGATTGAGTGCTTTACCGTGGATCATCGGACTCCGTTTGATACGGTGCAGAATTTTGTATTTTGCAGTTTCAGGCGATCAAAAGCGGCTTAAATTGAGGAGGCGTAATGCCGGGTGAAGGGTGAATGAGTTTGCCGGTTTTGATGGACAAATACAATAAAGAGAAGAATTGATAACAACCACTTGCGAGCCATGCATATTCTGGGAATCATGTTGTTGATACTACATATTGTCCTGTTCATTTGGGCAGCCGGCGGCACAATGGAAATGATTTTCAACACTGTGCCATGGAAGCCATATACTAATCCTGAGTTTCCGTTTTGGGTTTTGGTGATGCATTGGGGGGCTGTGCTGTTTGCCTCGGTAAGTTTTATTTACGGATATTGGACACAATGGAGCAAGACCCCGCAGATTATGCTGTTTGCTTATGGCTTCATGGCTTTGGTCTGTGTTATTGAGACTTTTGGTTATATGACAAGCCCCAACAAATACCTGGCAATGGGTGCAGAATTTGCCGCTTACATTGCCATACTTTGGCTGCTGTTCAGAAGCAGCTACTTCATCAATTACTTTGGGTAAAGAGACAAACCGATCCTGACAAAGACCATTCAAGCCGGCCTAATAGAAGGACAGTTGATGAAACCTGAAAATTTGCACACAACCATTCAGATAATGCTGCATGAAAGGATCCGGTCGATAGAAAAAACTGACATACGGTGAACATCTTCCTGAGTGTATAACAAAATAGTATATTGCTCTGGAAAACCAATCGACAGCAGATTTCGGAACTGTTTATTCTCAGTAAATTTCAGCATTCATGATTTTTGAAGTTCATCAGGTATCATCACCATTAGACCAGTGGATTGAGCATGTTTTCTATTTTAAAGGCTTTGCCCCGGATCATAGTGTTGAAAAGGTTGTCCCTACAGGGAATGTGTTTATCCTTATTGAACTGGACGGAATGGAAAGAAACACCCTGGATGATGAGTTAAATCCGATAGCACGTTTTCGCAACAGCTGGATTTCAGGAATGCAACAAAAATCACTCAATATATCGGCCCACCAAAATTCCGAAATGATGGCTGTGCAGTTAAAACCGATTGGGGCATATCCCTTTTTTAAAATTCCAGCTTACAAGCTTAACAATCTCGTTGAGCAGGCTGACATCTACTTTAGTGACAGTATTGTACAACTAAGAAGCCGCATAATAGCCGAGCAAAGCATTCCAGGAAAGTTCAGACTGACTGAGCAATGGTTGCTGGAGTTGTTTGACGAGAATAAAATTCCGCCGCGTGAAATCACCGATGTTGTTGAAAAACTACAAAATCAACCTTTCATTCGGCACAGCGACTTGCTGAAAGATTACCCGAAAACCAGTAAAAATCTCATCAGTCAGTTCAGGAAGTACATTGGCCTCACTCCAAAAAATCTGCACAGAATTTTCCGTTTTAATACATTGTTAGCGGTCATCAAACAGAAAAAGGAAATTGTGTGGACTGACATTGTTTACGAAACCGGCTATACCGACCAATCTCACTTTATTAAGGAGTTTAAAGAATTTAGTGGATTCAATCCTTCGCACTTTATCAAGCACGGGTACAACGATGCCGAACCCAACTTCTTTCCACTTGACAGGTAGGTTAATTTTTTACAATACAATGCATCCGGCCTCATATACCTTTGCTACCAAACTTAAACCCGACTGATCATGGATATTTCTGCTGCATTGCAAAACCTGAACTGGCTGGCAGTGATTGTCGCTGCACTTTCCACATTTTTTATTGGCGGACTTTGGTATTCACCTGCATTGTTCGAAAAAGGATGGCTAAAGGCCAATAACTTCAGCCGGGAGGACTTACAGTCCAGAAACATGCCCATGGTATTCGGCCTGTCCTTGTTGCTTTCATTCATTATGGCCCTTAACCTGGCCTTGTTTATCGGCGCAGAAGGAACGGCATTTGGCACCATGGCCGGGTTCATGACAGGCCTCGGATGGGTATCACTGGCCATTGGGGTTATAGCTCTTTTTGAAAACCGGTCATTAAGCTATGTGCTCATCAACTGTGGCTACATGGTTATTGCATTTACCGTGATGGGAGCTATTTTAGGAGCCTGGAAATAGGCAGGGCTGTTTTGAAGCGGTTAACTCCCCGGGTATGGAATCCCGATCCGCAGTGAAGTTGACAGGAGTTTGGGGGTTTTTATTATTGATCACTCTTTGTTGAGAAAAAAGATTCCGTTTATCATGGGGCGTCCCGGCAAGGCAGAATGGCCTCCAACACTTCCCCCTTACGGAGGTCCAAAACCGCCATACGTAATAAAAGTACTGTCGGAAAATGTTTTCAGAAAAGCAATAATGTCGCTTTTCTCCTGACCGGTGAGATGTAACCCGCCGGCATGCACATTCTTCATCAATGGATCAACGGTTGCTGAGTATTGCAAGCCTTCACTGTAGAAGTCAAGGACTTCCTCCAGTGTGGCAAAACGCCCGTCATGCATATACGGGGCAGTAAACTCAATGTTGCGCAGCGTAGGCGTTTTAAACTTGCCGATATCCTGCACCCGGCCGGTAATGCTGTATCGCCCGGCATCCGGTTCAGTGTCCAGACCGTTATTGCGATACTCAAAATCAGTGAGAAATACATTGCCATGGCAGTGAAAACAATCCCCGCGTTCCGAGAAAAACAACATATAACCCCGATTCTCGGCTTCGCTAAACTCGTATTGCCCAACCAGTGCCCGGTCAAAACGGGTTTCGTAAGATATCAAGCTCCGGGTAAACTGGGCCAGTGCTCGGGCTATGTCCGGAGCTGAGATCACTTCTACCCCAAACGCTGCCATAAACCGGTTGCGGTAGAAAGTGTCTTTGTTAATTGTACTCAGGTTGGTGCCGAAAAAATCCTCCACCTCAAACAACATTATGTCCTCAAGGCTTCCCTCCACTTTGCCGTTCCATAAAAATGACGGACTCCATCCCAGATTGATATGAGCAAGGCTGTTGGACGATGGTGTAGTGAAAGCGGTCTCTTGCTGATGACATGTTGAACATGCCATGGCACCTCCCGGATGCAATATGGGATCGTAAAACAATCGCCTGCCCAGCACAATGCCCTCCACAGTAGGCGGATTATCCGCAGGAATTTCCAATGCAGGTATGTAGAAAGGGTATTCAAGTGACACCGGAACGGGATGGTATAAGCCGGGGTCAGGACTCCAGTCGTCAACCGGTTCCTGTGGATAAGGATCATTGCGGCATGCCTGCACGGTCAGTATAATGATCATCAGAATTGCCTGAAACGTTCGCATATCCTTACGGTTGAAGCAGTGAAAAAACAGTAGCCCCGTTTTCGTAAATAAGTTGTTGTGCCTCGTCATTAGCCATCATACCTCCTGCAATATCAGGCAGTGAAAACGGATGCGGATGGTCAAGCCACTGTGCAGCATCCATCACCAGGCTAATGTCAAAACCTCCCAAGCTCACTTCATGATGCAGTGCAAAACAGTAATTGATGTGCCGCGATACGCCGTTCAGCATGCCGGTATGGATGTGGTAGTTGTGTATAGTGTCATGGTGCAGATACTTCCCTTCCAGTTTCATATAGTGATACCCGCCACCCATGGGCATCGGCCATTCCATGGCTATTTCAGGAAGGGTTGTAAACAATCCATGCGCGTTCACGGTGTCGGACAGCCCCAGGGTAAAGCAAAGCATGGAATAGGCTTCAGGTTCTTCGCTTAGCGGAAACTGTTGCAGAGTGTTATACGCTGTGCCTGCATCAATGTAAAGCTTCTCAACCAGAGGCTGCTTCTTTCCACAACAATCTTCCAGCCTGATGTCACTAAGAAAATACCGCAGCGTTTGCACACTGTACATCAAACTGTCCGGACTCAAATATTTCAGCTCATTAAACTCCAGTGGTGCCCCGGCATGGACATGAACTATACGCAATATATTGTCAGCTGCAGGGAGCTCGGGTACATCATCTTTGTTGCATGAAACATGCGCCAT
>JBJHCA010000008.1:20882-30919 GCA_050485785.1 Saprospiraceae bacterium
GGGTATAGCTATGAGCCTAAGGCCAATGCGGGAAAGCTTTGTTTCCATGACCATGAGAATGCCAAGTAAAGGACTAAATCATCCTCTATTTAACGGCGCATCAATCTTCTTAGTTCCCCGTACTACACATTCGTTGATCTTTTGTGGCCGTAGTATGTGTACAGCAGCAGGAGCACTGCCATAATCAGCAGACTGAATTCCACGCCACCGCTGCCGTGTCCTACCACAAACCAGCCATTGGGTATATGGATGAGAAAAATTCCTGCAGTAATAATCGCTCCGTGAAAAAGCACACAGTACGGCACCCACTTACCGGCCACCAGCAGCAAACCACCAATAATCTCACCTACAGTGATAATCCAGGCCAGCACTATCCCTATCAGCAAGCCCCTGGAGTCAAGATAGGCACCAAAGCCCTCTACTGATGAATAATAAAGCCGGGCAGCTCCGTGGCTAATAAATATGATGCCCATAATGGCCCGAAGCATCATCATGGCAAAAGGCACAGAAGGCAGAGGTAAAGGCATATTGATGTAAATTGTATTTCGTTGAAACGGTGAAGGTAACAGATATTTTCAATTTTATTTTCCGGCATCTGATTCATGATGACCATTTTTTGTATTTTTCGGGATGACTCTTTGTTTTCAACGTTCCGTTGTCGTGGCTGTGTACGTTACTTCAGCCGCAGTGTTGGCAGCTCAGTCTCTTCCCTTTGCATGGCAGGGCACCTGGCAATTAGCCGACCGCAATGTATATGAACACTGGGATTCCATTTCTCCGGTCAGCATGATGGGGCTCACCTTTATCAAAACTGACAGCACATTCAGGGTAGTTGAATACCTCAGCATGGAGCATATTGATGGCCGCATAGTTTATTGGGCTACGGTAAAAGGCCAAAACCAGGGGCGCAGCATTCCCTTCACCCTGCATCAACCCGACCAGCAAACCTGGCAGTTCGAGAATCCGGATCATGATTTCCCCACCCTTATCCGCTATCACCACCCCGATCCCAACATCCTGCAGGTAACCGTCAGCGGCCCTGACAAACATTACTCAATGACACTGCTCCGAAAATGAAAACCCATTATTGCAATCCAATAAAACTCCCTATTCCCCCATCAAATTTCTCCGTTATTACCCAAGCTGTTTCATCCCGTTCTGCATCAGCGGCTGGTGAAAACAGAAAGCCCAAGCTTCACTGATTGCCTAATCATTGCATATCAGAACCCTGCGCCCTGTGCGTCAAAAAAAAAAAAAGGAAAAAATCACTCCACATACCTGATTATTCCCTCTGCCAGCCAATTGGCAATAGCCTGACGGTTAGATGGCAGCAATATCCGCTGCTGGTCATTGGGATTGGTGATATTGCCCAGCTCAATCAGAACAGCAGGTGGCCGCGTTTCGCGTAGGATATACAAATCACGTCCATAAACTCCGCCCCGGTACCCACGGCCCGGCCTGTGCGTGTTGTACATATCATCCACCGTGCGCTGCATTGCTCTGGCAAAATTGCGCCCCCGTCTGCTGGACGGATGGTGGTAAAAAAACATATCGATGGCTGTATTCTTTTCCCTCGAATCAATGTGGATATCCAGCACATACTGCCGGGTTCTGTTGCCCTGCCTGCGATGCTGATCATACAGATTGTTTACGGCACGGGTACGCTGCTGCAGCCGGGCCAACTGATTGACGGGTATAGGCTGATCAGGCCAGGATACTTCATCGCGGTCGCAGGGTAAGTACCGCTGATCGCGAATGCCATCATCGGGATCGCGGATAATGATGTACACGGTAGCCGAATGTTCGAGCAACTTCCGCCCAAGCCTGAGGGTCACGTCATAGGCGTATTCATCCTCGCAAAGTGCATGCCCGCCATGATGGCCTATAGCCCCCGGGTCGGGCCCGCCATGCCCGGAGATCAGATAAAACACATACCCCGACAGCCTGCGGTCGGTCACCGGAACATACTCATAGCGGGATCCGAAAATCGGAAAAATGCGGTCAGGGTTTCTGGTTTCCCCTGAGGAAGGTGGCGAAACTACTGCGGTTTCCGGCGCATCTTCGCCGCAGTTTAAAAAATGCAGGGGTACCCAAAGCTCCCTGTCGCCGTGCCGGTAGTCTTCCTTTTTGAGGCCCAGTCGGTGCATCTGTTCGTTGTATTGCTGTATCTGCACGGCCCTGTCCCAGTTATCCATGCCGATTGTGGAGCGGATGGAGCGTCCGTTGTAGGGATAAACCAGCACCGGGAGCACGTAAATTCTGTCAAGTAACAGTTTGTCGCGTTCTGTAAGCCTGTTCAGGTTGAGAAAAGTAATGTGGTGGCATGGGTCGTCATCCAGTTTGTACTTCCTCAACAGGGAAATAATCCCCTCTCCGGCACCGATTTCCACCGCGAGGTACTTTGGAAAATCACTTTGCTGCCCATAGGCAGCACAAAAAGTTATGCCCAATAAAAAACACAGCAACAACCAGCGGATCCTATGGATCCCAAAGCGTAAACCCGGCGCTGAAACGGCCATATATAAGCGGATTAACCTGACCCGATTAACGCAAAGGTAGCTTAAAATGTTATGATCAGCCCAGGTGCCCGGTCAGGATCTCCGTGGCTTTCACAAGCACATCGGGCAGGGCATCCGAAACCTTCCCCCCGGCGGTGGCAAAGAAAGCCTGGCCTCCTCCTCCACCCCGGATCATGGCAGCCAGATCTCTTACTATCTGACCGGCATTGAACCCGGTGCCGGCCACTACTTTATCACCGGCAAACACCGTGATATTGGGCTTGCCGTTCACCGTGGCCGTGAAAACGCCGGCCAGGTCGGGGTGTTTTCCTTTTAAACTGAACGCCACATCTTTAATGGCTCCGGCATCCGTGAGGTTCACGGCTGTGATCAGCACCTGCCATTCTCCCAATGCGGAAATTTTCGATTCAAGGTTTTGAGCCAAAGCCACGGCTTCCTGCTGTTTAATAGTGTCAATCTGCTTGCGGAGCAGCTTGTTTTCTTCCTGAAGTTGTTCTATGGCCGCCAATGTATCCGCTGGATTTTTCAGGCTGTGCCTGATGGCATTCAATTCGGCAAAACGCGTAGCAACATAGCGCTCTGCCTCCTCACCGGTAATGGCCTCTATACGACGTATGCCCGCGGCAATGGCACCTTCACTGCGTATCCTGAACTGGCCAATCTCGCCAGTAGATGCCACATGACAGCCGCCGCATAACTCAATGGAAAATGTTTCATCAAATGTGATCATGCGGACATGGCTGCCGTACTTTTCGCCGAAAAGCATCCTGGCTCCGGCCTGCTGTGCTTCTTCTATGGGCAGGTTGCGCGCTTCCTTGCGACTGATGTTATCCCTGATCCTGCGGTTAACCATATCCTCAATAGTCCTGATCTCCTCTTCGGTAAGCCGGGCAAAATGCGAAAAATCAAACCGCAGATAATCGGGGTGGACCAACGACCCACGCTGCTCCACGTGCTCGCCAAGTACTTTGCGCAGCGCTGCATGCAGCAGATGAGTGGCTGAATGGTTGGCCACAATCCGCGTTCTGCGGTCACCATCCACCTTAGCGGTAAACAAGCCAGCAGGGTCTTGCGGTAGTTGCTCACATTCGTGGATAATAAGGTCATTTTCCCTGTAGGTATTGGTGATAACAGTTTGTTGTGCGTTGTCCCCGGTCAGGCTGCCGGTATCTCCCACCTGACCACCGCCTTCCGGGTAGAAGGGAGAAGTGTCCAGTAAAAGCTGATACTTCCGGCTCTTTTTTTGTTGTACCATTCTGTAGGCCAAAATTCTTACCTGCGACACCTCAAGCTGTTCGTAGCCCACAAAATCTGTGGTTCTACCGCCATGGACATCAACCCAGTCGCCGGTTTCCTTTTCGGCGTCCCGCCGGGAACGGTTGCGCTGCTCATCCAGTGCCCGGCTGAATCCCTCTTCATCAACCGTCCATCCCTTTTCTCCAGCTATCAGGCGGGTCAGGTCTACCGGAAATCCATAAGTGTCGTAAAGTTCAAAGGCAGCCAATCCGCTGAGCACCATGCCTGCTTCCGGCTTTGTCTGCTCAATGCGCCGCAATCCGGCCTCGAGGGTTCGCAGAAAGGTTTTCTCTTCCTCGGTGATCACTTTCACCACAAAGCTCTGTTGCGCTTTAAGTCCGTGAAATATGTGCTCAAACTGGCCCGCCAGAACGGGTACCAGCTTGTAAAGCAGAGGCTCGCTCTGGTTCAGAAAACTAAAATAATACCGCACTGCCCGACGCAAAATGCGCCTGATCACATACCCCGCCCCGGTATTGGACGGCAACTGTCCGTCAGCTATGGCAAAACTGACTGCCCGCAAATGATCGGCAATCACCCGCATGGCAATATCCGTATGCGCATCGGATGCATAGCTGTTCGTGTATTTCAATCCGGTATAACCCTCAATCTGATCAATCAGGATACTGAACAGATCAGTTTCGTAATTGGATTGCTTCGCTTGCAGAGCCATGCACAAGCGCTCCAGGCCCATTCCGGTATCCACGTGCCTGCTGGGCAAAGCATGCAGGGAGCCGTCTGCCCTGCGATTGAACTGCATGAATACCAGATTCCAAATCTCCACTACCAGCGGGTGATCCCGGTTTACTAGTTCCGCACCGTCTGTTTGCTGCCTGTCTTCATCGCTGCGCAGGTCGATATGGATTTCCGAGCAGGGCCCGCAGGGTCCGGTATCTCCCATTTCCCAGAAGTTGTCTTTCTTGCTGCCGGGCAATATGTGGCTTTCTTCGATCAGGGCTTTCCACAATCCGTATGCTTCGGTATCGGGTTCCAGGTTTTCTTCGGGGTCGCCACCAAAATAGGTCACATACAACCGGTGTGAAGGCAGTTTATAAATATCGGTCAACAGTTCCCATGCCCAGGCTATGGCTTCCTGTTTGAAGTAATCTCCAAACGACCAGTTGCCAAGCATCTCGAACATCGTATGATGATAGGAGTCACGACCTACTTCTTCCAGGTCGTTGTGTTTGCCTGAAACCCGCAAACATCGCTGGGTATTGGCAATTCGGGCATGATCCGGGGTTCTGTTGCCCAGAAAAAAGTCCTTAAATGGGTTCATGCCGGCGTTAATAAACATCAGCGTGGGGTCATCCTTGGCCACCATAGGTGCCGAAGGAACAATCTGATGGCCTTTGCTACGGAAAAAATCGAGAAATTCCTGCCTGATCTGCCTTGAATTCATAGGGTGTGCTTTATTCAGATTTTCCTGATCATTTTGTTTTCACTGTGGTGTGCAGGTGGCATTTTTTTTCACCGTCCTGCAACGGCGGGCGAAATTAGAAATATTTCGACAAAATGCCTGAGTAAAGTAATCGCTTATAAAACAACAAGCTATACAGTAACGTTAAGGGTGCGTGTTTTAAAAAAAGGTTGTACCTTTGCACGCGTTTTAATAAATAAACCTGAAAGGGGCCGGAATATTTGCCGTGAACGCAAGCGGCCTGACAGTTCACCAAAACCCTCTTATGAGCGGAAAAGTATATTTTTACAACAAAGACAGCAAGCGCTACGAACCCTATACCAAACACTGGTTCAAGAAACTTCGCAAAAGCTTTTTTTACATCGCCTCAGTGGCCCTACTATCGGCAGGGATCAGCTATGTGCTTTTTGCCCTGTACCCATCTCCCAACGAATACCTGCTTACCAGAGAACTGAAGCAGATCAAGTTCCAGTATGAGTTACTGCAGGATCAGCTCGATATTCAGGAGCAGGTGCTGGCCAATCTACGTCAGCGGGATGCCGGTGTACACCGGGTTTTACTGGGAATGGAACCCATTGATGACGATGTGCGCAACCGTGGAATAGGCGGATCTGAACGGTTCGGCCACCTCAAAGGTCTCAACTATGCAGGCGACATTGTTCGCGCCAGCGCGGAAAGAATTGAGTTGCTGCGCCGGAAAATTGTTGCTCAGTCCGAATCGCTGGAAGAAATTGTACGCACGGTTGAAGAGCGCGAAGCGATGTTTGCCAGCATTCCTTCCATTAAACCCATCAGGGTTGATGAAATGAACCGCGAGTTAAGGTTGATGTCTGGCTTTGGCATGCGGTTCCACCCTATTCACAAAGTACTGAAAATGCATACCGGCCTCGATTTTGTGGCTCCCATTGGCACCCCCATTCACGTAACCGGAAACGGCGTGGTAACCCGGGTGGCCAGAGAACGCACCGGCTACGGCCGCTGGGTTATGGTTGATCACGGATTTGGTTACGAAACCCTGTATGCACATATGCACGACATCCACGTTCGGGTAGGTGAGGAAGTGACCAAAGGCCAGATCATCGGTACTGTAGGAAACTCAGGAACCTCCACTTCTCCGCATCTTCATTACGAAGTTCGCCTCAATGGCCGGCAGGTTAACCCCATTCACTATTGCATGGACGGCCTTGAACCTGAGGAGTATGCCGAATTGGTCCGTCTGGCTTCAGAGCAAAACCAATCTTTCGACTAATCACTGCTTGATTGCGGTTGATGGTGTTGGAGTTTTACCGGAAAAATTTTCAGCATATTTTGATGTCCTGCCATTCTTTGGCCAGTTCTTCAAGAGATACGGGCACCACACCGGGATGCTCACAAACCATGCCCCCGGCAAGATTGGCCGCTGTGGCAGCTTCAAATGGTGAATATCCGCTCAGCAGAGCCGCCATGGCAGTACTGATCACTGTATCACCGGCACCACAAACGTCTGCTATAGATCTGGGGCGTGATGGGATGATCTCCGCTGTCCTGTCGTTAATAATCAACACGCCGCGTGCTGACAGGGTGATCAGAAGATTTTCACAGGCCAGACGTTGACGCAGTTTTCCGGCCAGCTCCACCAGGTGGGTAGCAGGCAGGTCTCTGAGCGAGGTACCCAATGCCCGTTCGGCTTCCACCATGTTGGGCTTAAACAAATACACATTGCGGTACATGTCAAAATTCAGAAACTTTGGGTCAACTGCCACCGGTACGCCGGCATCGGCACATGTCTTCAGAATTTCACCGATCACCTTTGCCGTCAATGAGCCCTTGTTGTAGTCCTGAATGATGACCGCATCGGGATGGAAGCCGGCAAAACGGTTGCGGAACAACCCGGCAAAGCTTTCCTCATCGGCTTTGCTCAGCGCACGGTCACTCTCATGGTCAACACGCAGTAAATGCTGGCCGCGGGCCATAATGCGGCTTTTCACAGTAGTTGGCCGGTCACCTGTGCGGTAAAATGCCACATCTTCTATTCCGGCTTCCCTAAGCTGAGATTCCAGAATTCGGGCTGTCTGATCGTCCCCGGTTACCGAGCAGATTGCCGTAATCATACCCAGATGCTGCAGATTGAGCGCTACATTGGCCGCCCCACCGGGCCGGTCTTCTGAGCGTTCAAAACACAATACCGGTACCGGAGCTTCTGGTGATATGCGACTCACTTCTCCGGTGACATAGCGATCGACCATTACGTCTCCCACCACCAGAATCTTCTTTCTTTCGAACATGGACAAACAGTAGTTTCTTTTAGTCAAATTTCCTGCGCACAGCACGTATGAACGACTTGGCCTTGGCCCGGCGCTTTTGCTCATCCCATTGGTATTCCACTATCAGCTTTTGCTCAATATACATTCTGGCGTCATCAAAATCATCCAGACTGTTAAGTACGTCCAGTGTCCCTTCAAATGCAGACTTGTCTTTGTTGAACAGCTCATTGGTATAGTAAATGCGCTCATTGAGCCCGAATGCCTTCCTCAGATCACTGACCACGGCAGAACTCAAGCGGTCTGAAATATCGGTGGCACTGCCCTGCTCAAATAGTTCATCGTATTCGGAAGAAAGAGCCGGGGTCTCTTCCTCAGTTTCATCCATAGCTGTTTCCTCCTCTTCCATTACCTCCTCTTCTTCTACCTGCCATTCATCTTCAGTGATTTCATCATTGACTTCCTTTTCCTGAACATCGTCCGGGGCAGCAGCCGAATCCATCAAATCATCCTCTTCGGTATCTTCTTCCTCCTCTTCTTCTTCATAAGGCTTGAAAAGATCTGCCGTTTCTTCAATTCGGGAGTGTTCAGCGTCCGATTTTTTACTCAGTATTCTGATGGCGGGCCTTCTGGGCTTTTCTGCCTGCTGAACAGGTTCGGGTTCGGGTTCAGGTTCGGGTTCAGGCTCGGGTTCAGGCTCGGGTTCTGACTCGGGTTCCTGCTCAGAGATTTCGCCAAATGCGAGTGACTCTTCTGCGGCTTCCTTTTCAGCCATTTCCTCCTCCTCTGTTACTTCTTCCTCCTCTTCGTCTACGGTTAAATCTTCATCAAAGCTGATGAGCGATTCCTGAACTACATCTTCAGGCTGTTCTTTATCGGCCTCTTCCTCTTCAGGTTCTGATACCGATGTGTCTGCAACAGAGGCAAAGGAAAGCGTTTCTTCAGCCACAACTTCAAGACTGGAAAAATTTTCCGCTTCCTGTTTGGGCGAAGTGTCAATTTCTTGTGATGATCCGGCATCTTTCTCGGTACCGGCATCATTTTCGGTTTCTTCCGTGGCAGTTTCGGGTTCTGCTGCTGTAGCTGCAAACGAAAGTGCGGCTATTCCTGCAACGCGGTCTTCCAGGTTGGAAACATCAGGAGCCGTTTCGGTTTGGTGATCCTGCAGCGCAAGCTCAAAATCGGAAACCGGGCGATAGACTTCCACATTATTCAACTGCAGGTGCACATCGCGGATAATGGATTCTATTCTGCCGGTAAGTTCGTCACCTGCGCCATTTTCGCGTTGCAGCATTTCCCGCACTTCATACAGAGCATGAAGAATTTTAATGTGCCGTTGTGCTTTGTCAAATTCCATATTGTCGAGTTAAGCGTTCATTTTCAGACCATAAAATCCTGCCGTATTCTTCCTCCATTCATGCAATTCCGGGTGAAAGATACTTCGATTGGCCGGGAAGCACTATATTTGATCAAAGGTATCAATTTTTAACGCGGAATATATGTTTCTCGAACCCCATTTTAAAGGTCAGCGAAGTGGCTGGATTGAAGTGATCTGCGGATCCATGTTTTCAGGAAAAACGGAAGAACTGATTCGGAGATTGCGACGGGCAAGTATTGCCAATCAGGATGTACTGATCATCAAACCGCTCAGAGATATCCGGTATGACAAGGAAATGATCGTTTCCCACGATTCCAATGCTTTGCCTTCTGTGCCGGTAGCTTCCAGTCGCGAAATCAGCAAACACATTGATGCATGCACGGTTATCGGCATCGACGAGGCTCAGTTTTTTGATGAAGGACTGGTGGCCATTTGCGAAGACCTGGCACTGAAAGGCATCCGCGTTATTGTAGCGGGTCTTGATATGGATTACCGCGGCAAACCTTTTGGTCCAATGCCGGGCTTGCTGGCCGTAGCCGAGTACATCACCAAAGTGCATGCCATTTGCCCACATTGCGGCACACTGGCCACCCATTCCTACCGCCTGAGCGAAGAGGAGGAGCAGATTGTGCTGGGCGAAAAAGAAAAGTATGAACCCCGTTGCCGGGCCTGTTTCCACATGGGGCCTATGCTGGATTTGAAGCCACGGAAAAGCAACAGGGTAGCCAATAAAAATTGATTCCGCTTGTTACAGCAGGTTTCCCATCTTTGCAATGGCTTGCTGTTTGTGAACTTTAAACACCGGGTTTTAGATGGAGGATAACTCTTTGTGGGTGCCCTCCGGGCACTGTATAAGTATGAGCATTTAAAATTTTGCATAACCACTTAACTGTCTGCATCATGAAAGCTGCTTTTTACATTCCCATAGTTTTCCTTTTCATGGCTGCCATATTGGTCACCTCATGTGCAGAAACAGGAGAAAAAACCGAATCCACCGCCAAAACGGGACACCGGGCTAGTGAGGAAGACATAGCTGAACGGGGAAAGGAAATTGTTGCGTTGGTGAGCACAGCATTAATGCAGGTATTGGATGAAAAAATTCGCACTGAAGGCCTGGAGGAAGCCATCCATTTTTGCTCTATGCAGGCTATCCCCATTACTGACAGTATTGCCGGGGCAGAGAA
>JBJHCA010000008.1:30929-61882 GCA_050485785.1 Saprospiraceae bacterium
GAACGTGGAGATAGCCCGGGTTACTCACCGGCCGCGCAATCCCAATAATGTTGCCAATGCCATGGAAATGGAACTGATCGGAAAATACCTGCAAAACCGCGACCGGGAAAATCCGGCAGAGCCTACCGTACTTCGCGATGACAGAGGTTTCCTGTTTTACGCTCCCATCGTGATCACCATGCCACTGTGCCTCAACTGCCACGGAAGACGGGAAGCTGATATCCAACCTGAGGTGCTGCTAGCTATACAGGAGCTGTATCCCGATGATATGGCCACCGGTTTTGCCATGAATGACCTGCGCGGCCTGTTCAGGATTAGCTTTCCCGATTAATGCAGAAGATTAGGGTAGCTAAAAAAAATTATCATTCATCGACCTGCACCTGTAAATAACTCATAATCCGATTTAAAAAATCGTACATTGAGCACCGCTAAACGAGCAGAACAATGCGGGAGAACCTTTTTCATGAACAATTCCCTCTTTAATCACCACGGACTACGTACAACAAAAAGTTATGCCTAAAAAAGGTCAGATCATGATCAATCCCGTTACCGGAGATCGTTATGAGTTTCTGGAAACGGCTGCAGACAGTGGCGGCGAAAGGGTTACCCTGTTGGCCACTATCCATACCCGCGGGCTTCTGGTGCCCGACCATTTCCATGTTCTTCAGGACGAGCATTTTGAAGTGAAGTTTGGTGAACTGACCGTGAAGCTGGACGGAGACACACGGACTTTGCAGGCCGGACAAAGCATTGAGTTGCCCCGTGGCGTTCCGCACAACCACTATAACGCACAGGAAGAGCCTGTTACATACCAACATTCAGTAAGTCCGGCACTAGACTTCGACTATTTTATTGAAAACCTGATGGGGCTGGCTTCAGAAGGTAAAAGCAAAAATGGCAATTACGGGTTTGTGCAGCAGCTGGTTACCTTAAAGTATATGGACAGTAAAGCGTTTTTGGCCGGCACCCCGGTCGGAGTACAAAAGTTGCTGATGAATACTGTGGCTCCGGTTGCCCGTTTACTGGGTTATCGCGCCGTGTATAAGAGATTCTCCGGAATTGAAAAATAGGTTTACTCCCCACTTTTCAGGATAAATTGCGCCAGGTGAAGCTTACCGTCCGCCGGTTTTAGCATTTGCCTCAGGCGGCTGTACCCTCCCAGTTGCTTCTCCCTGAGTTCTCCGTACAGTAAGGCTTTCAAATGAGCGGTGAGCTGATCTTTGTTCAGTTCGCTCTGAATGAGTTCCGGCACCAGAGGTTTATTCAGCAGCAGATTGACCATGGCAATATAGGGTACCTTCACAATTTGCCGGGCCAGCCAAACAGACAGTGCACTGCCCCGGTAACAAACTATTTGGGGAACGTGGTGCAATGCAGTTTCAAGCGTAGCCGTACCCGAAGCCACCAGGGCTGCATTGGCCTGCTCCAGCAGTTCATAGGTTCTGTTTTCCATCAATTCAACCCGCGTATCCTTCAGGTAACGATGGTAAAATGATGGATCTATGGCAGGAGCTCCGGCCAGTACAAACCGGCATTCGGGAAAGCTGTCGACCACCTGCATCATTACCGGTAAAATAGCCCTGATCTCTTGTTTTCGGCTGCCGGGAAGCAGAGCCACCAAAGGTTGGGCCGGAATGGGGCCCGGTTGCTTTTCGGGTATCACTTCCATAAGCGGATGGCCTGTGTAGATCACTTCCACTCCCCTGCTCTGAAACCACTCCACTTCGAAGGGAAGGATGACGAACAAGCGATCCACGTACTTTTTGAAGATGCGAATTCTGCCGGGTTTCCATGCCCAGAGCTGAGGGGCAATGTAGTAATACACCTTGAATCCCTCAGTTTTTGCCCATTGGGCAATGCGGAGATTAAAGCCGGGATAATCCACCAGTAATATCGCATCGGGCTTAAAATCCCGGATTTGCTCTTTAACCTGTCTGAAATTCCGAATAATCCGGCCCAGATTCATAATGATCTCAGCAAAGCCCATAAACGCGAGCTCGCGGATATGCTTGTGAATGCTTACCCCGGCAGCAGCCATCTTATCACCTCCCCATCCCTGCATATCCACTGTCGGATCAAGGGCTTTTAATTCAGCTGCTACGCCGGCAGCGTGCTGATCTCCTGATGCTTCACCGGCAATGATAAAAACTTTCACCCGGGTTTATCCGAACGATAATACATTGAAGTGGAACAACCACCATATTGCATAGATCAGCGTAGGAAATATCATGCCCCGCATGGCATGGGTCATCCACCGCCGCTTAAATATCTGAAAGGGAATAATATTCAAACACAGGGCAAACAAGGCAGGTGTCCTGTTTCTGAATTCCGGTGACAATGCTTCAATAGCCCCAATGCCATCGAGCCAGTCATAGATCACCAGCAAAATGCCGTAGCCCACAAATGGCACCAAAAAGCCTACCAGCAGGCCAAACCAGACTTTATTTTTATTGCGTAAATCAAACATGGGCAGCTTCAGTTTCCATATCCTTCAAATGGCGAATTGCACTGTGGGCAGTAAGATCGTGCATACTGGGTACCACCGAGGCGTATCCGTTCCTCAGTGCCCAGATATCGGTATCTTCATGTTGTTCAAGGTTCACAAACTTACCGGTAAGCCAGTAATATTTTTGTCCCCGGGGATCCACGGCTTCTAAAAATTCTTCTACCCACCGGGCTTCGGCCTGGCGGCAAACTTTTAATCCTTTGAGTTCATGCGGAGGTATTGCAGGAATATTCACGTTCAAAAGCCGGGTTTCCTTCAGGCCGTGTTCAAGTACATGACCCACCACCTGCTTCACAACCTTACGGGCAGTGCTCATGTCGGCATCCATGCTGTAGTCGAGCAATGAAAATCCAATGGAGTCAATACCCTCAAGTGAGGCTTCCATGGCGGCCGACATTGTGCCGCTGTAAATGATATTGATGCTGGCATTGGAACCATGGTTGATCCCTGATACGCATAAGTCCGGCATCCGGTCTTTCAGCAAAACATGCTTGGCCAGCTTAACACAGTCAACCGGTGTGCCGCTGCACTCATAGGCATCAATGCCTTCAAACACTTCCACTTTGTTGAGCCGGAGAGGGTCTTCCAGGGTTACTGCATGGCCCATCCCCGATTGGGGTGAGTTGGGTGCCACCACAATCAAATCGCCAAACTCTCGCACTACATCCACCAGTGCCTTAATACCCGGAGCAAACATGCCGTCGTCGTTGGTTACTAGTATCAGTGGTTTTTTCATGGTATTTTTTTTGTTGATCTCCATTCCCGGCAATGTTGCCTGTTACCGATGTGTTTATATTTTCCGGATGCCGCTTTAATTTCATACCACGGAAGAAATTTTGTCTTTCTGTCCTGATATCGTTTCCGTCTTCATCCGGCTGTTGCTTAACGGTGCTATGCCGGCATTCCGGTTTGGCTTTTACTGTTGTTGAGCAGCGCTTCAGCCTTTTTGCGGGCTATGCTCATCTTGTAGTCACGCCATTTGTCTTTGAACAAGGTATTCAGGGATTTATTGACCAGAAAGTGTGTAGCCAGATTGAATATTCCTTTGGACAACTGACCGAAGCTGCTGTAAGCCCGCATGGAAATGGAAAAGCTACAGTTTTGGTAAACGATAAAATGCCAATATCCCGAGGGTATGAACAAGGTTTCACCTGGGTGCAGCAAGATTTCAAAACCTGAAGCTTCTTTTACTGCCGGATACAACTTTGCGTTTTTGCTTTCATCGTCAGGGTCAAGATAAGAGTGCACGGTAAAGGGTTGCTTGTACAGTGCTGTTGACTGGTCAGGGGCAAACAGGATAACTCTTTTTGTCCCGTGAAACTGGCTCAGAAACACGTGGGCCATGTCGATATCATAATGCAGCCCCACCTTGGCACCTTCTCCGCCAAAAAACAAAAAAGGTGGTCCGGTTTTCACTCTCTGAAGAATTTCCGGTACGGGAATATGGGACTCCAGTTCGGGTATGTTTTTCAGGATGTTGAACAAGAACAGACGCAAGCTGGACGGGCCGTTCTCAATGGATTCCAGGTATTCCCTGAATGGGATTTCCATAACCGAGGACATGTAGTTCTTTCCAGGTTTGTGGTAATCTTCGTTATATACAGGGACGGGCACGTGGCCATACTTTTCCTTGAAAAAACCGATATTCCATAACTCTCCGGCTTTCCAGCCTTTCATAAAATCCGTGAACACCACCGGCTTCAATGGTTCCATATATTCCTGCCTGAATCGGCTTATATCATAGCCTTCAATGCGATCGATGTGCCTGGTCAATTTCATGCTTTGTCTTCACCTTTTAAAAACTGGGCAAAATTCGGAATTTTACGGCAATTTTTGAAGATTTTCTACTATTCCTGCACTTTCATTAGGCATTAACAGAAAGAGTTTTCCGTAAAAATTAATGCCGCCGGCTACGCGTAATGCCTCGGTGCCAATTCCGGTATAGAGGTCAACCCTGCCCGGGCCGCGGATGCCTCCTCCGGTGTCCTGAGGCAGCAATATTCGCCATTCGTAATGCGAAAAGGTAAACCGGTCAGCTGTTACCGGTATCTGTGCAAGCATTACCGAGCCCAGTGGAATGTAAGTTGGGTCCACAGCGATAGACATATTGGGAATGAGCGGCAAGCCGGCAGCACCGGTTGGTGGTAACAAGCTCGTTTCAAAAAACACATAGGAGGCATTGTGATTCAGCACCTGCTGCATGCGATCAGGATTTTCTTCGGCAAAGGCATGCAACTGAAAATAGGACAGGCTTTCAATGTTCTCTTCGTCGTCGCGCAAATTGAACAACTCCCGGCTGATACTCTGATACCTGATGCCATTGGTGCCGGCAAAAGAAAGCATGATCAGTCCTCCACCCGGAAACCGTAGATATCCGCTGCCCTGCCGCTGCAAATAATACACATCAAGTGGATTCTTGGCCCAGGCGATCTCCAGTCCAAGCCCTTCCAGGGCTCCGCCTATTTCGATGGCTTCGCGGGTAGGCAAACTTCCTTCCCATTCCATCGGATACCGGTAAATGGGATAGCGAAAAACCGAATCCTGAAGTGTGTCCGCCTCAACAATGGGGGTATAGTATCCCGTAAAATGGACATTACCTCTTCCGTCGCGCCCTCGATGGCGGTATACTGTCAATGAAGCGGAAACATCTTCGGTATGATTCCTGCAATCGAGCAACAACTCATTGACCATGCGCAGGTAGGCCTGGATTACGAAATACATCGAGTCATAGGCCGTGCTGTCGCGCGTAAAGCCCAGATACCGCAGCTGTTGTTCCAGACCTGCAATGTGGTCTGAACTGACGGCGCAAAGCTCCATCAGAATGCATCTGACCATGCTGTCACAGGCGGGGTCAGCCGGCTCGTAAAGTGCATAAATTGAGTCTGCCGTGAAGTCAAAGCCATCGTGACCAATGGGAACAAACAAAGAGTCATCGGGAAAATCAAACATCCGCCCCGGGCAATCGGGCTCCGTATTTCCGTGAAAATCATCATCGCAGGGTTCATCACACGCCACCATCACAACCACCAGGGTAACTGCGAATAAGATGGACCGAAGTTGATCAGCTTGCATGCGATGCCTGAAAAATTGCAGCTAAATTAGAAAAGGATTTGGAATTATCCCGATCCGGATTTTAAGGGCTATTATTGCACCTCAATAGAAGTACATTGAACCTGATCAAATCAGAACGCCTGTTTATTATTGTTTGGAGTGCATTTTTTGCCTTCATGCTCCTTTACGGTGCCGATCATCTGAGTTTATGGGATCAGGATGAGGCTGCCTATGCCGGCTTTGCTCATCACATGGCTGAAGGCGGATCCCGGGTAATCCCCGTTTTTCCCTGGTCAGAAATTCACCGCAAACCGCCGCTTCAGTTTTGGCTCACTGCAGCCATGTTTAAGGTTTGGGGGGCGCAGGAATGGGTAGTGAGAGTGGTTCCCATTCTCGCAGTCGGCCTCCTGCCCCTGATCATGTTTCTGGGCTTGCGGAATATTCTTCACCGCGAAGTGGCTCTCTGGTCTGCCATCATCACCGGATCAACCTTGCTTATTCCGGTTTATGGCAAAATTGCGTTTGTTGACGGGTTATTGTTGTTTTTCTGCACGGTTTGTCTTGTCTGCCTCATAAGGATCACACAACGTGATTCACTGCGTGATGTGCTTATCTTCTGGTTTGCTATGTCTGCTGCCCTGCTGGTAAAAGGCCCTCCGGTGCTGATCATTACCGGCACGGCCATACTGGTTTTGGTGTTTTTTGAACAGGGCCGTAAAACTATCCGGCATCTTCAACCCTGGTGGGGTTACCCGTTGGCTCTATTGCCATTTGCCCTTTGGGTTGTAGCTACCATCCGCGAAGACGGTGGGCTGTTTGCAGGAGAAATGCTGGACTGGTATGTGCTTCAGCGTATTGGCATGGGTTCGGGTACCGCAGTGCTCGATACCTGGTCGGGGCCGCCCGGGTATTACCTGGTGATCCATTTATTTGCATTGATTCCGTGGATATGGCTATTCCCTGCGGGAATAAGACTTGTACGCCAAATGCCATACGAAAATGCAGGGATGTTTGCCACGATCATTGCCTGGCTGGCCGGCAGCTGGCTGGTCTGGGAAGCTCTTCCTTCGAAACTGCCCTCGTACACGCTGGCAGCGCATCCCATGCTGGCCATAGTGCTGGCCTGGGGCCTGCATCGACTTGGCAGTGTCAACAATACAGACCGGATTATTGGTGTGCTGGGCGCATTGCTGGCATTTCTATTAAGCCTGGGACTCATCATGGGGCTGGTAGGTTTTGCCGGTCCGGCCATGTTTGTTCCAGCCGTGGTGGCAGTGATCTTTTTTTGGGCGCCGCTGTTGCTGGGCACAATAGCTTACAACCTTAATGAAAAAGTGGTGGCCTTCAGGCTGATAGCCCTGGGAACGGTGTTGTTCTCGGTGTTGGTTTGGACGCGAATAGTGCCTTCGCTGGAGCCGGCCCGGGGAGTTTATAAAACCATGCATGGCCATCTGGCTGAAATGGCAGCAGAGGGAGAACACGAAAAAGTACTCTACCGGCTCGACAATCCAACCCGTATGCCCTCATTTATGGTTTATGCTGCCTGGAACAATACCCTGGAATGGTTTGAAGAGGAACAACCCGGCCTTCCCGGCAACAAAGACCTGCCACTGCTGACCTATAACAAACTCATGACTCCGGCTGATACACTTGACCGCACCGTGATCAGAGAGTGGCCGGGATGGATTTCCGACCGAAATCTGCCTGTGCGCTTCTATTTGCTGTCACCGGTCAGGGATTAGGTTGCGAGATTCTGGAAAAGGAAAAACAACAACATCAGTAATACCAATACCCCTACCAGCACTACCACCAGAACTTTTTTACCTTCTTTGGCCTGCCGGGCATCTCTGTTTCGCTTTCTTTTTGATTTGGCCATAGCACTTAGTTTTTTGCTTGCGTTGCTGAGATTTCGCCGGTTGGATCATGCAATTTCTCAGTTTTTGATTCCATGTCTGTTTGCGATGGCAATAATAAAAAAAGGCCTGCATATGCAGGCCTTTTTTATTTCAAAATATCGTGTTTCCTTTATTGTCCACCCAGTATCAGGGGAAGTCCGGAATCGCCAGCTCCCACGACAACAACTTTGGAATTCGGGCTGCGGGCCAGTTCCAGTGTGGCTTCAATTCCGCGCTCCCGAAGAATATTCTCCGTTAAGCTGGCACTAACAATGCGGTTGGCGGTAGCACGACCTTCAGCATCAATGCGGCGGCGTTCGGCTTCCTGCTCTTCGCGTTGCAGTCGGAAAACATACTCCAGTGCAGACTGCTCTTCCTTGAGCTTGCGCTCGATGGCCAGCTGCAGATCCTGCGGTAATTGAATTGAACGGATCAGTACGGCCCGGACATCAACATGATTTCGATGCAGAGAATTCTGCAGGCTTTCAAATATGAGCTTTTGTACCGTATCGCGCTTAGTAGCATACAACTCTTCCGGAGTAAATTTACCCACCACATCCCTTACGGCAGACCTGGCTTCGGGAATTACCAGATTATTGGTGTATTCCTGACCGAATTTTTCGTGCAGGTAACCAATTTCGCTGTAAATTGGATTGTAGCGTGTAGAGACTTCCACAAAAATGCTCAATCCATTGGATGAAAGCACGTCCATCTGCTCTTCGCGCTGGCGTTCACGCACGGTATAAACATGCATCGTATTCCAGGGAGCTATGATATGGAAGCCCGGCTGATAGATATTTTCCTTGTCCAGTCCCCCGCTAAAGCGTTTAAACAAAACACCCCGTTCACCGGCATCGATGGTAAGGAAAATACTGTTAGACAAACTGATAATGATAATGAGAAAAATGACGCCAAAAATGGCAATGGAAGTGAGATTGCGATTCATATTAACCTGTTTTTTTGCGGGTTCAAAGATACAATATCCTTTTTAAAGGGTATGTATTTCTCAGAACCATTGTTCATAAAAGCTTACAATATCGGGGTCAACACGCACATCGCGCGGTTGCAGTTTATGCTGCAGTATTAGCCCCTCAAGTGATGTACAACGACTGAGCGCAACATAAGTTTGCCCGTGCTCAAATGAACCTCCTTCCATATTGAGCAATACCCGGTCAAACGTCTTGCCCTGACTCTTATGGATGGTGAGGGCCCAGGCCGGCTTCAGGGGAAGTTGGGTAAAGGTGCCCAGAACTTCGGTTTCAAAGTCCTTCTTATTGCCTGACATACGGTAGCTGATCACTTCCCACTGATGGGGCTCAATTTTTCGCGGCTCCTGTTCAGGGTCATCATCCAGCATTACGTACACCGCATCGGACTCAATATCGCATACAGTAGCCAGGCTTCCGTTGACATAAAGTTTATCGGGGTCGTTTTTCAGCATCATTACCCGGGCATTCTTGCGCAAATACAACTGTTCCTCCACCGGAAATGAACGTGAACGAATACTGCCCTGCTGAACAGCAGTAAACAACCTCATTTCGCCAAAAAGCCTGTCCATGGCTCTGCGGTTGATCTCATCCACCGTGCGGTTGCGCGCACAGAGGGTGATATAGCGGTGATCGCTTTCGTCAAAGGGCACACAGCGGGCATTGATCTGCTCAAAATCATCATATTCGAGTTGATTGCGCCTGAAGCGGTCGAGCAAATCGATAAAGCTCCGGTCCGTTTGCCTGAATACTTCGGTGAGTTCAAAAGTCTTCAGAGCCAGTTGATCAAAAACCCGGGCTGAGAAAAAGTAGGGAGAACTGTATTCAAACTGCCTCAATATGTCCAGTTCTTGCCTGGGCAACACCGGCGGAAGCTGAAACAAGTCACCGACAAACAGCATCTGAACACCACCAAATGGTGTGTCCGGAGCCTTCCGTATGAAGCGAAGCTTCATGTCAATAGCATCGAGGATATCGGCCCGCAACATAGATACCTCATCGATTACAATGAGTTCCAGTGCCCGTAAAATATTGACGCGAAAAGGTTTTTTCCAGTCAGCCTCCCTGATGAGCGTAGGCGGAAATCCAAAAAAAGAATGGACCGTCATGCCGCCAATATTGAGCGCTGCTACCCCCGTGGGTGCCAGCAATACCGTTTTTTTGGAAGTCAGCTTTAAAAAAGTTCTGATGAAAGTCGACTTCCCCGTACCGGCCCGGCCGGTAATAAAATAGTGATCTACAGAAGATTCAATGTTCTCGGTCAGATACCTGAAATCGGGGTGAAGTCGTTTCATGCCAGTTGTTAAGCATTAGCAAGCTGCAGAATGCATGCTTTTAGCTAACTTTGTGTACCTAAAGGTTTACTCGTATGCACTTTCAAATGTACCGAACGCTTTTTATTCCCACCGCATTCCTCTTCATCTTTTTTTCAGCATCATGGCTGTATGCCCAGGATCATTCCGAACACTCTGAACGCGTACGCCAATTGATCAGGTTTCACCAGTACGATGAAGCATTGGACGTGCTTAAAAGCATCCCCAGCGCTGAGCAGGATTACTACCGAGGCTATATTCACTTCCACCGTGGTCAACCTTCTGATGCCGCAAGGCATCTGCAAAATGCCATAAAAAATAATCACGACAACCTGCATGCTCACCTCCTTCTGGGTCACAGCTTTTCTATGACCGGGCGCGATGAGGATGCCATTGCACAATACCTGGAATACGCCAAAAACGACCCCCTTACCGGTAATCATTTTGCGGCAGTGCGTGCTGGGAAGCGTTTTTTACCTTCCGCGTCCAATTTTCAGGTCAGGTTATCCCCACTTAGCTCTCAGGCCCATGATGTAGCTGCTTTTACCCTTGACCCGGACGGTATCATTGTGCTTTCATTTCGTTCCGACATCCGGCGCAGGCAGGTCATCAGTTCACTTCAGGAAGGTGCCGAGGCATTTCTGGCCGGGTCAGCTTCTGATCCAAGACCGACACATTACCACGGCGATTTGAACCGACAACTTCATGCAGCACCATTTTTTATGTTGCCCGACGGAAACACGGTAATATTCAGCCGGTATTCACTAAAACCCGGATTGAGGCCCTCTTCGGCCACCATCAGTGCCATGCAGATCTATACCGCACAGGTTAGCGACGCAGGCAATTGGGAACGGGAACGAGCCATGCCTTTTTCAGCGGAATGGAACGACGGTATTCCGGCCCTGAGTTCAGCAGGTGACAGGGTCATTTTTGCCTCAGACAGACCCGGCGGATACGGCGGATTTGACCTTTACGTAAGCTACCGGACGGCAGGCGGCTGGTCTGCTCCGGTTAATCTTGGCCCTGAGGTCAATACGCCGGGTGACGAGCTATTCCCTTATCTGGATGGCAATGTACTTTATTTTGCCTCAGACTGGCATCCCGGGTTTGGTGGTTTTGACATTTTCAGAACAGAGCAGCAAAATGGCAAATGGAGTAGGCCAACCAATATGGGCCCCGAAATCAACAGCAGTTATGATGACTATGCTTTCACTTACCGCTTGCGCGACGGCAAAGCCTTTTTTGTATCAAACCGCCCTTCAGCCGGCAATGCGGCCAATATCTACGAAGCAGTACCCAAAACTGTTGATTATCTGCTGGTAGTGACAGACCGCAAAACAGGAAAGCCCTTGCAGCATATTACTGCAGGCAGAACCGGAACGCCGGATACTGAATATGCGGCAGAGTCGGGCCAGTATTTCAGATTTACTCATCAGGGTGCAGTGCCGGCAGCCTGGAACATTCAGGCACCCGGCTACCAAAATGAAGCTTTCCGCATTGAGTACCCCGGTCAGGTGATCAGCCTTGAGCTGGCTTCGCAAACCTTTACCCCTTTTGTTTTGCTCGACCAGTACCGCCAACCTGTAGGTGATGCGCTTGTGGAGTGGACGGTTCAGGGTAGCAATACAGGTGGCCAGGCCTTTTCAGGCCGCGATGGCCGCTTTGGAATACCCGGGCAAAACCCCGGCACTGAGGTGCGGCTGCAGATTACCCGCAGGGGCTATGAAAACACCACCTTGCCGGTAACTATTACTACAGATCGCCCCATCGAAGTCCGGATGCAAAAAGAAGAAATGCCCGTGGTGATGCGCGGTGCAGATGAATTCCGGTCTTCATTCATGATCAGGCTGGGCGCATTCAGAAGTCCCGATCTCAGCAAAATGCAGGAGCTGCAAAATCTGGGTGAGCTGGTGCACGAGCAGCGCGATGGCCTGATGGTGATATCCCTGGCCGGTTATAACAGCCGGAGTGAAGCCGAAGCGGCGCTCCCTGAAATCCACCGAAGAGGCTACGAATCGGCATTTATCATTATTCCCCCCGGCGAAACCGGCAGTCCGGCACCCGCCATTACCCCTGCGGCTACTCACCGTATACAGATCGGCGTTTTCAGCATGCCCGACCGAGTGGATGTTTCGCGCCTGCCGGCAGATCTCACCATTCACCGGGTTATTCGTCCTGGAGGGGCCACTGCCCTGCAAGCCGGCGATTTTACTTCGCGCGAAGAGGCGGCCCGCAGGTTGGCTGCGGTGCAGAGCGCAGGATTTCCCGAAGCCTTTATTGTTGACATCAATCCCTGACCTATGCTGAGTTTTTTATTTTTTGGTATCACTCTTTGTTGGGCGTTTTCCACGCCTGAAAAAGTTTCCCCTGCGATATACGCATCCATGGAACAAAACCGGGTTTATCACGACACCACGGAGGCCTACTGGCAACACCTGAAAGCATTGTGCGGCCAATCGTTTAGAGGACGCATTATTGCAGCCCCGGCCGGAGACACAACCTTCACAGGAAAAAGGCTGGTAATGCATGTAAGCTATTGCAGTGACCATGAAATCCGCATACCCTTCCACGTAGGTGATAACCATTCGCGTACCTGGATCCTGACCAGAACTTCAGACCGCATAACCCTGAAGCACGATCACCGCAAACCCGACGGCAGTGACGATCAGTTGACGCAATACGGCGGCACAGCCACTAACCCCGGGCTATCAACACGGCAAACCTTCCCTGCGGACAATCAATCATGGGAAATGATCCCTGAAGCAGCCAGTAATGTGTGGATGATGGAAATTATTCCCGGGAAAACATTTACCTACAAACTCAGAAGGCTGGGTACCGAACGGTATTTCAGGGTTGAATTTGATCTGACCAGGGAAGTCGAAACCCCACCTGTGCCCTGGGGGTGGTAAACTCGCAACACAAAGTACGGCCATCTAAATCCAACGCCGGCGTTTGAAAAAATACAGCATGAACAATGCGATCAGCAGCATAATGGTCATTACGGCGGGGTATGCCCACCAAAAGCCCAGTTCCGGCATCCACTCAAAATTCATTCCGTAAATTCCAACTATAAAGGTCAGCGGAATAAACACGGTACTGATCACTGTAAGAATGCGGATGATGTCATTGAGCCGCATCCCCTGAAAAGCGATTTGCTGCTCCATGATGTAATTGCCAATATCGCGGTACATCATAATGCTTTCCGAAATGTCGAGCACCTGATTTTGCAGGCCGTTAAAATACCTGGCCGTGGATGAATCAAAAAGTGCAAATGAGCCGGAAGTGATCTTGGCAATGATCTCTCGCATGGGAAATATTGATTTCCTCAAGTATATGAGATCCTTCCTCAAATCCTGAACCTTGGTCAGCTCGACGGCTCCGAATTGTGCCGAGGCATCTTCTTCCAGCGAATCCAGCATTTCGGCATAGTAATCCAGTGCTGACTGATAAGTCTGAAGTACGGCATTGAGCATAAGAAACAGCAAGTAGTCGGTATTGCGGTGCCTCACCTGGCCTTTTCCCTGCCTCAGCCTGTCTCTGATCTCATCAAAAACATGACCTGGTTTTTCCTGCAGGCTAAGCAATAAGCCATTTTTCAACACAAAACTGATCTGGTCTATCTCGAAAGTATGGCTTTCCGGACGGAGTAAAACCATCTTGAAGCTGAAAAACAATTGGTCGCCCCGGTCTTCAAGAAATGGCCGCTGATTGGCCTGGAGCAGGTCAGCCAGCAACAGGCGGTCGAGATCAAGGAGCTGCCCCATGCTTTTTATAAGCCCGGTGTTGTTGAGCCCGTGAAGGTTGATCCACAGGTTACCCTCCTTGTTCATCAGTTCTTCCAGCGGACTTATCTCGTGCAAATCCGTGTGCTCCTCACAGGTGTCGGCGGTGTAATTGAAGCACTGGTAAACGGGAAACTCCCCGGAAGCCTGATGGCTTTCATCCTGAATTCCGGGAAAAAAGAGCTTGCGGCTGTGTCTGGTTTTCTTCCTGCGACGTGGCATACATCAAATGTAGCCATTTCTTCACATTTACAAACTGCTATCCCCAAAATGAGCCATATCTGCCGGATTGGCATAGTTTAAAGGATCCTGTCTGAATATCAGGGTCAATTCGCGGTACAGTTCGGGTTCTTCTTTACGAAAAGTGCCGGGGTGAGTAAAAAATGCCTCAGCAGCCAGATGGAAGAGCTTAATTTCAGGATGCCCGGTAAAGGATTTAAGGGCTTCCACACTTTTTATACGGCGCATGCGCAGCAGTCGCTCGGCGTCCACACGTTCTTCAAAACCAGCCGGTACTTTGATCACGCCATCCTGAATGCAAATTTCAATGGTTTCATGAATAGCCGTATTGTATCCCTCAAGCGGATGGATAAAAGCATACATAAAACGGTCAAGTGCCAGCACCAGAATGCCGTCTTCATGTACTTCCGAGGCATGCAACCTTTTGTGCTCAGGACTGGGGAAATCTGAGGGGTAGAGGGCAACCCGTTCAAAGTTAGGGGTGATGTATTTATCCAGGCCAAAAGTGACCATGGCTTGTGTGGCAGCAAGAATGGCTCTGGCATCCTGCGGAAAAATATCCATAGCCTTGGGAATATGCTCACGAACTACCATCAGATGAAGCGTACGCTTAACAAACTTCTCCTTTGCATCTCCCTGCAGATACTGATAATATGGCATCGCCTTTTTTAATATGCTGTTGATCTTGCCCGGAAAGCGCGTAATAAACCGGCGAACGTACCAGATATTGATGGGATGCTGAAACACATAGATCACGGGCAATACCAGAATTGGCGGTATGAGCCATGCAGGACTCATCCAGCCCTGAATAGCTCCCAAAAGTGCAACCAGGGTAAATGCACCCGCCGGCCACATCACCATTTGATGGAATGTTCTCATAATTCAATTGCCTCAATGACAGGGTGCAAAAATAAAAATCTCCGGGTGACTGACACCCAGAGATCAAAAAACACTTACTATGAAGTTGTATCGTGATGTGCACACCCGGTACACAGATAAAAACCTCAAAGCAGAGGTAAATTTAAAACATCATCTCATTTACTTTTGCAGTAGCTTTGGTGTTTAACATGATCATAACACCTCTCTGCCAAAGTCTTGATTTTTGAACGAGCCACTTCAACATCACATTCTGTTGATCAATAAAAATGCAGCCAGGCCTCCTGATGCAGCATGGATCAACGCCTATCGCCGGGCTGCTAAAGAGGCAAAGGTGGAGATCACCATACTCGAAAGCAACAAACCCGAGCTGTTCAGGCAGGATGTATCTGCTTTGCTCCGACAACGCAATGCCGTCCTGATATCAGTGGGTGGTGACGGCACACTCCATCATCTGGTTAATGTGATTTTCAATCAAAAAGAAGTAGCCTGCGATGCACTCAGGGTGAGTTGTATTCCTGCAGGATCCGGAAATGACTGGGTGAAGACTCACGGAATTCCACGCTCACCGGGCGAAGCCTTCAGGGTAATCCAACATGGCAGAGACATAGCACACGATGTAGGCCGGGTACAACTGAGCAATGCACAGGGCAACCCTGAGACCTTTTACTTCATCAATGCACTGGGAAGTTTTGTGGACGGCTGGGTAGTGTATAATTTACAGCGCAAGCTGGTATGGCTTCCGCATTCCATGATCTACTGGTGGGGACTGATACGTTCATTGCCCACATTCAGATACAGTAATTGCCGCATTGAAGCTGATCACATGCCGGTTTCTGAAGGCCGTCATATACTGGTGAATGCCGGAATCTGCAAGTTTGCCGGTGGAGGGATGCAGATCACCCCGCATGCCAGGCCCGATGACGGCAATCTGGCCATTACCCTGGCCGGGAAACTGAGCTTGCCCTCCATTATCCGTGCCGTGCCCCGAATCCTGAAAGGAAACATCCATCAACATCCCGGCGTAAAAACGCTTCATGCCGGGCAGTTAAACATTATGCCATTGGATGACCATCCGGTTCATGTGGAAGCTGACGGTGAATACATGGGCACTGCACCGGCTACAATCACTATAATGCCAGGCGCACTGCGCGCCAGGGTAGCCGGAGTCTAACTGCGCGAAAGCCTTTCCTCAATACCCAGCCCAAAAAGGGCAAAGTCGTATTTGACCGGATCATCCGGATCCAGTGTTCTGAGTGTTTCAGTCAGTGCTGTTACCGCTTTCCAGTCGGTTTGCCGGCGATTGATCAAACCAAGACGCCGGGCTGTTTTGTCCACATGTACATCAAGCGGAATGAGCAACTGCCTAGGAGATATCTGTTTCCACAATCCCAGATCAACTCCGCGGTCATCATGGCGAACCATCCATCGCAGAAACATATTGAGCCGTTTGCAGGTAGCCTGCCGATAAGGTGCTGCAACATGCTTCATGGTTCTTTTCGGTGCTTCGGGCAGCGAAAAAAACAAGGCATGAAACTTTTGCAATGCCGGACCGGTATCCTCGCCCTCCAATGGCTGCCCGCCGGTGAATGCTTCTTCCAGCGAGGAATGTCGGTGGTAAAAACAGCGAAACCAATGAATAAAGTACAGCGCATCCAAGGGTTGAAAAGTGCGATGTACAAATTTTTCGAAAACGGCAAGCTGCGATGGTTTGTGGTGCATCACAAAGTGATGAGGTCGTCCATCCATCATATCCATCAGCCGCAGACCATTATTCACAATCGTTTTCCGCTGGCCCCAGGCAATCATGGACACCCAAAATCCGATGATCTCTTTATCCTGCTGAGTTTCGGCCAGGTGTACCAGGCTTATCGGATCATCGGGGATAAATGATGGCTTATTGTAGTGCTCTACAGCCTGATTGAGCAGTTGCTTTACAAACTTATCCGGAACAGGGTTGTTTCCATTAACATTCAACTTCATGTGCAGCAAGTTACCATATCTAACGATACCGATGCAGCAAAGTATACCGGTACCCCAAACCACGAAAATATGACAAGATCAACACTTTTCCTGATCGCAACCCTGCTGACCGTTTTGCGAGTCAGCGCTCAAAACCCAACTCTTTCCCCTTTGGTTACCGGCCTCACTACTCCTGTGGGGCTTACCCATGCCGGTGATGACAGATTGTTTGTAACCCAGCAAAACGGTTGGATCCGGATTATTAAGGATGGCGAAATCCTCAGCCCACCTTTTCTCAATATTAGCAGCCTGATCAGTACCGGAGGTGAAAGAGGCTTGCTCGGCCTGGCCTTTCATCCCGATTATACCGACAACGGTTATTTTTACGTCAATTACACCGCCTCAGGTAACGGGGCTACCCGAATCAGCCGTTTTTCCGTCAGCAATGACAATCCGAATATCGCCGATGCCTCCAGCGAACAGATCATTTTAAGCATTCCCCAGCCTTACTCCAACCACAACGGCGGCCATATTGAATTTGGTTCCGACGGTTTTTTATACATCGGCATGGGTGATGGTGGGTCCGGTGGCGATCCGCAAAACTTTTCGCAAAACAACATGAGCCTGCTGGGTAAAATGCTGCGCATCGATGTCAATACGGCTCAAGGTTATCTCATACCGCCGGATAACCCCTTTGCCGACGATGATTTTACATCAGATGAGATCTGGGCATTCGGGCTACGAAATCCCTGGAAATTCAGCTTTGATCGCGAAACCGGCGATATGTGGATAGGCGATGTTGGACAAAACAACTGGGAAGAGGTCAATTTTCAACCGGCTGCTTCCACCGGAGGGGAAAACTACGGATGGCGTTGCTACGAAGGTAATGTGGCATACAACCTGTCGGGTTGTGGCCCCCAGGAGCAGTATACTTTTCCGGTTCACGTATACCCCAATCAGCCGGGAACCGGGTGCTCTGTAACCGGCGGAGTAGTGTATCGCGGCGAGCGATTCCCGGCCCTGTACGGAACATACTTCTATGCCGATTTCTGCAGTAACCTGGTATGGGGACTTAGCGACAATGGAGAAGGAGGCTGGATAAATACCTCATTTGGAAACCTAGGGGCATCATCCATAGCGGCATTTGGCGAGGATGCCTGTGGAGAAGTGTATATCGTGGGTCGCTCTCCCGGTGTTGTTTACCTGCTAAAAGACAATGAATGTGCCGATGCGGTGATCCAGGCTGAACCGGGTACCAGTCTTTGTGATTCAGACAGCATCATACTGAATGCCGGATGCCACACACAGGGCATTGATTTTCAATGGCATTTAAACGGAGAAATCATTGAGGGGGCCACGGGACACGAACTGTCCGTTACAGTGCCCGGCAACTATGCAGTGGAAGTGCTGGCCGGCAGTTGCAGTTCTTTTTCAGAACCCCTTGATATTTTGGGATCGGAATACAACGTGCAGTTTTCCAATGAGCCCGACAGTATTTATTGTCTGGAAGAAGGGCTTTGGGTTCTTTACCAGCCTGAGGCCATTCCCCCGGGCGGGGTCTACACGCTGAATGGAGATACTATTGACACGCCCTTTTTTCCTGGTAGTCTGGGAGCGGGCAGTCATGTACTCACCTACAGCGTAGCTGATGAAGAAGGTTGTATGGGAAGTGCCTCAGTGACCCTTAAAGTTCAAATTTGTCAGGTAAACACAGAAGATATTCATAGTCCTGGCATCATGGCGCAAATAAGTCCTAACCCGACGTATGGTGCGGGATTACTGAAAATTCAACCGCCTGCAACCGGCGAGATGCAGATTGTAGTGACCAATATGACCGGGCGGGTATTGTTCAAAAAGGTACTGGATGCAAGTACGGAGTCCACTGAATGGTCATTAGACAAGCCTGGGCCGGCCGGATTGTACTATTTTCGCATTTTCGGAAACGGAGGTACTGCAGTTTTGCCCTGGATGGTGGTTCAATAATGCTGTTGGAGGCAGGAGGCTATACCAAAACTTTACTGACCAGCCATGTTTTCCCGAAGGGGGGCCATAAAAACAAAGAGATATCCTAAATAATCACTTCCATGAGCTCTGTAATAAATGCCGGTATAAGAGAAACAAGGTTTAGATCTGACCTGCATTGTCTGCGCTATATGCTGGTTATAGGTTTGGCATGCCTCAGTTTGTGGCTGGATGCCCAGGTGCCCGTAAACGATGAAAGCCCGTTCTATGAGCGGCGAATGTACGCCTGGTACACCATTGAACACATGAGAAATCATGTGGTACTGGTGAGGCTGCGAACCGACTACAACAATATCAGCCAGTTGGAGGACATGCTGAAAGACACCACGCTGAATGTGCGCGAACGAAAATCCGTGGAAGCTGCCCTGATGCAAAAGCAGTACAATGTGAGTTATGTCAACAACACCTTGATTCGCGGATTTAACACCGATTTTCAATTTGTACGAGAGGTGTACTTTTTTTACGACACCAGCAGTACCGCCATCAGGAACGGCGATTTTGCCGGGCATGTGTACGATCGCAATCTGTTGCCCGTAGACTTTACACCCGCTGAAGACCCCTACATTCCTTTCTATGTGATTATGAGCGCCATGGTTGAAAACACGCATGGTATAGCTGTGCACGACCATCATTTCAACCTGATACCCCGGCCTTTCCCTGGCTTTGTGAGCATGCGGTTTGAGGAGCCATCATTCATGGTCAGGGCATTTCAGATCCTTTACCGCGGCCGGTATTTTCCGGTGGCGAAGCTCAATCGAAGGCTGTTCAGATTTCTGGCCATACAGCAACGGAACATGCCACAGACTTCGAAAACACCGGGCAACCATTCAACACCCTAGCAAAACTATGTCCGGTGTAGCTACAATAAAATGCAGGTTCACTGCACTTCCTCAGATCCATGTATTGGCATTGGTGTTTTTGTTTTTTGTGATCACTCTTTGTGGGGCATGTGAAGCTCAAAAAAATACTACCCCTGAAAATCTGACTTCGGGCGACCTGTTTATGGCCGATACCCCTGAAGCCATGTGGGACAGCGACACGCTGAACCTTTTTATCATTGACCGCTCACGCATACACCATGCAGATTACCAGTCGCTCAAGAGCAACATGTTTCTTTACATGAACAGCAAGCAACTGGAACAAGTAACCTGGATGAAGACCATTGTCTACTTTCCCGACAAGGACAACTTTCTCACCAAGACCTACCACCGAGATGATCTGGCCATGCTGCTGGAACTTTATGAAGAGCATCCCCGATTTCGCGATATGGCCATGTATATGGTGAAGCAGTTCAATGCCACAGAGTTATACAATTTCAGAGTGGCATGCGATGCAATTGCTGCACATCATGGCATTACCGGCGGCGACTATATTGATTTGTTGTTTCGTTTTGCCGCCGAATCGGAGATGGAGCATTTTGAAGAAAGCAGCTCATATCAATTACTGAGTGAGGTAGCCCGAATGCTGAAATATACAGGTATGAAGGACTATTTTTCTGAAAAAACCATAAAACCCGACCGACTTATAGAACACTTGCGATACTTTTACGCTGTAGCGGAGCATGATGCACCATTTTAAACCGCAGCATAACCACCACAAAGTAAATTGGATTCTATCACGCAAATTGTATTGGGAGCAGCCGTTGGTGAAGCGGTTCTCGGTAAAAAGACAGGCAACCGGGCCCTGTGGTGGGGCGGTGTAGCCGGTACCATACCCGATCTCGACGTACTGGCCAATCTGGTTTTTCCCGAAATGCAGGCTCTGGCCCTGCACCGGCATTTTACCCATTCCATTGCTTTCAGTATTCTCGGAGGCTGGGCCATGGCCTGGCTGGTGTACCGGTATTACGAAACGGGCATATTCCGGAAACCGCTGATGGTACACCTCAAAGGCATTTTGTTTATCGGCTTTATCGTGATCTATGCTCTGAGCATGGTCGGTATCAGTTGGTGGCTCAGGGGAATACATGCATTGTTCTGGATCATTCCACTAGCGGTGGTTTTGTTTTTTGTTGCCCGGTATTACTACCGAAGCTTTATACTTACCCTGCACTACCCGCCACATGGTGTGAGCTTGTACAGTTGGTTTTTACTGTTCTTCTGGTGCTTTATTACTCATGCTCTGCTGGATGTATTCACGCCATACGGCACACAGGTGTTTCAGCCTTTTTCAGACTACCGGGCAGCATTCAATAATATTTCGGTGGTTGATCCGCTTTACACCCTGCCGCTGCTGATTGCAGTGCTGGTGATCGTGTTTATCCGTCGCGATCATCCAATGCGGTCAAGGATTAACACTTTGGGGCTGATACTCAGCTGTTTCTACATGGTACTTACGTTGGTCAACAAATTTCATGTGAATCGCGTTTTTGAAAACACCCTTCAGGAGCAAGGCATCACTGTAAACCGGTACATGACTTCTCCCGGCATCATGAATAATGCCCTGTGGAATGCCGTGGCCGAAACGGACACCTCGTTCATCATGGCCGACTATTCCATGTTTGACCCGCAACGCCGGTTCTCGGGTTTCAGGGAAGTGCCTAAGAATCATCACTTACTGGATAACTTTGGGCAGCATCGCGACATAGAAATTGCACAATGGTTTACCAATCACTATTATTCGGTTGATCCGCATGAAGATGAAGGCAAGTTATATATTTCCGACCTCAGATACGGAGCATTTTCGTCAGCTTCCACCGAAGACGAACCTTTATTTGTATTCAGGTTTGTGGTTGAAAAGCAGAATGGGACAATACAAGTATCCCAGTCCCGCGACCGGCCTGAAATAACCCTTGAAGCCTGGCAAAATTACTGGAGTCGGGTTTTTGGCCGCACTGCTCCGCAATAACCGAAACCTGTTCCACCAAAAGGTGTTATATTTGCTGTATCAATCCGTAGGGAGATCATGTTGTATATTTCAGAAGCTGCGATCGCGAAAATTGAAGACCTGAAGTCGCGGGGGGAGTTCAGAGACGGACAGTTTATTCGCATTGCAGTAACCAGTGGCGGCTGCAGTGGCCTCTCCTACCGGCTCGATTTTGATGATCAACCCAAACCGGACGACCAGGTTTTTGAAGACAAAGGCATTAAGCTGGTTACCGACCTTCGGAGTTTTCTTTATCTGTGCAACACTACGCTTGATTTTTCGGGTGGACTCAACGGCAAGGGCTTTCATTTTGTGAATCCCAATGCAGCCCGGTCCTGTGCCTGTGGTGAAAGTTTTGCCCTCTAAACGCTCAATTCCTACAGGGGCATGATAATGAATACCCGGTTGACACTATTGCTGGAACTACTGTGGTGGATTTTCACGGCATTGCTTGTTTATCTGTTGTTGCTGCCCGTTCCGGGAGCATTTAGCGGCTTTCCCTACCTGGTTGTGTTCATTGTATTTGTAGTGGCTTTTATTACCTTTACCCGGTACATCTTTTTGTTGAATATCAGTCCGTTTGCACGCAATAAATGGTTTAAAATCATTCTGATATTTGTATGCATTCCATGGATCTTTTACCTGGTTCAGGCCCTCAACGGGTTTTTTATATATGTTGACGACCATGGATATGAGTCGCTGATCCGCCATGTTTCGGATCACTTGAGTTACGCTGAAACTAAAAAAGCCACGGGTTACATATCCTCCAGCATTGTTTTTTTCGGTATCGGCAGTATCATAGCAGCAGGTCTGTTACCGTTCAGGCTTGTCCTTTCTCTATACCGGCAATACAAAAACACCCTGCACAACCGAAGATAAACCATGCAGATATACACCATTAAACTGCCTGAATTTGAAGGCCCGTTTGACCTCCTTTTGTTCTTTATTGAGCGGGATGAGCTGGACATTCACAATATTCCCATCGCAAAAATTACCGGTGACTTTCTCAGCTATCTCAGGCAAATGGAAGCCATTGATATCGAAGTGGCAGCAGAGTTTATCTATGTGGCCTCCAGCTTGCTTCGGATTAAAGCCCGCATGATGCTGCCTGTATTCAGTAAAGATGCTGCCGACCCCGATAATGACCCCCGACGTGAATTGGTTCAGCAATTGCTGGAATACAAACGCTACCGGGATACACTGCATGAGTTCAGGCAGCGTGAAGAAATGGGAATGAAATTGCACAAACGCGGTAATATTATTCGTGAACTGGAGGAAGTCAGCAAGTCTATTTTGGGTGAGTCTGAATTGGAAAACCTCACCTTATACAAACTGCTGCACACCTTTGAAAAGGTCATGGAGCGATTTAGCCGTAAAGACAGTCCTCCCGGGCATCCGATATTGAATTACCCTTATTCCATGGAGGAGATTAAGTTTAGTATTACCGAAGTGTTGAAGCGACACGGCAAATTGCATGCTCAAAAAATATTTAAACATTGCCATGACAGGTTGCATGCCATATTTACATTTCTGGCGTTATTGGAACTGATTCAGGCCGGCACAGTTTTATTGCTGAACGGTGAGGGTGTCAATAATTTTTACATTTCCACTGAACCTGCACCATCCTTAAACCTTAATTGATCAAACCCTCTTCATAACTCATTATGCACCCTATGGCTCAAACCGAAACAAAGTGGTCGGACCAGGAACGTAAAGTATTGCGGTCGGTGCGTATGAGCCGAATGATTTGGCCCATCCTGATTGGTGTGGGTGTAGTGCTCTACCTGCTTTATCAGCAATATGACCCGGAAGAAATAGCCAAGATACCCTGGACACTGTACACGTTCTTCTGGATCACCATGTCGGTAATTGTGCTGGCTATAAGACACCTGGCTTATGCCAACCGGCTGCGAATTCTTTCGGAAGGACAGTTTAGCTGGAAAAAGTGCATACAACTCATTTTCATCTGGGAGTTCAGCTCTGCGGTATCTCCTACCAGTGTGGGCGGGTCGGCAGTAGCCTTATTCGCTCTGGCACAGGAAAAGTTGTCCACAGCCAAAACCACTGCCATTGTACTGTACACAGTGGTACTGGATACCGCCTTTTTCATTGGCACACTACCCATACTTTTTCTGATACTGGGGCCGGAAATGATCCGCCCTGAAATGAAGATCCTCAGCGATATAAGGGGATGGGGACTAACCTTTTTAGGGGCATACACCTTTATGGCGTTTTATGGTGCTTTGTTTTTCTATGGTTTGTTTATCAGCCCGGTAAAAATGAAACGCCTGCTCGCCTCCTTTACGAGCATCAGATTTCTGAAGCGGTATAAACGCAATGCCATCAGCCTGGGTAACGATTTCATCATAGCCTCTGCCGAGCTCAAGCAGCAGAAATTCAAGTTTCACCTGGGAGCGTTTTTGTCCACAGCCGTGGCCTGGTCATGTAAGTTTATCATGATGATCTGTCTTATCATTGGCCTGGTGAGCACCATGCCTTTTGAGTTTTCCAGTATTTTCATGCTGTATGCCCGGCTCGAAGCCATGTTCGTCATTATGGCTTTCAGCCCTACTCCCGGAGGTGCAGGATTTGCAGAGTTTGTATTTGGCGGCTTCCTGCGCGATTTTGTTCCGGCCGGTATTGCCCTGGTGGTGGCCTTCCTGTGGAGGCTTATTTCCTATTATGCCTATCTGCTGGCCGGTGCCATAATAATTCCGGGCTGGCTGAGCAGAATACTGCTCGAACGCCGTTTGGCGAAAAAAGAAAACGAGCCTGCTGGAAGTCTTTAAGGGTTGGGGTTTTTTGTATCCACAAGGGGCCTGGCGCATTTTTTGTTGGTAGCCTTGCGCTTTCTTTCGACAAAGGGCACAAAAAATGTGACAGGCCGGAACCACCCCATGTTAAATCCCCATGCCGGCAAGCCTTTCATGCGCCCCCATGATGATTATTGCATAAAACCTACTTCAGCACCTTCCCGGTGGTGTCAGGATGTATTTCATTACAAAACCCTATTTTTAGCCCAGTTTAACAAAGAGGCCATTATGAAATTTGCCATCATGCGTGTATTGTTGATTTGCCTTTTCTTTGCTTGTCTGGAAACATATTCCCATGCACAAGGGCAGCAAGCTGAGTATTTTGTGCCCAATACACGGCAGCTTAACACCTCCATACTTTCTCCGGAGGATTTTTTTGGATTTCCTTTTGGCAGGTGGCATTTAAATCACGAACAAGTGTACCATTATTCACAATATCTAGCCGGAGCATCTGATCGCATTGAATTACTGAGAACGGGCC
Organism: Saprospiraceae bacterium; assembly: GCA_050485785.1. Classification (GTDB taxonomy): domain Bacteria; phylum Bacteroidota; class Bacteroidia; order Chitinophagales; family Saprospiraceae; genus JBJHCA01. The sequence goes on from JBJHCA010000008.1 coordinate 55,722, forward strand.
GCAGCTATGAAGAGAAGCCCATGTATCTCTTGTTCATCTCATCGCCGGAAAACATAGGAAAGCTGGAAACCATTCGCTCCGCTCATCTTGAAGATATTTCCGGCAACAACCATGACAGCAGTTTACCGGCCATCGTATGGCAGGGTTTCGGTGTGCATGGCAATGAACCCAGTGCGACTCATGCAGCGGTAATGGCTGCATGGTACATGGCTGCTTCCATGGATCAGGAAGTAGAAGACTGGCTCAACAACATTGTCCTCATCATGGAGCCTTGCCTCAATCCCGACGGACAAAACCGTTTTACATCCTGGGTCAATGCCAACCGAAGCTTCCACAGTAACGGCCACGCCGCAGAAAGAGAGTTGAACGAACCCTGGCCGCGCAGCCGAACCAATCACTACTGGTTTGACCTCAACCGCGACTGGCTTCCCGTGCAGCACCCCGAAAGCAGAAGCCGGATCCCGCATTTCCACCGGTGGAAACCGGCCATAGTTACCGATTTTCACGAAATGGGCAGCAACGCCACTTACTTCTTTCAGCCCGGTGTCCCTTCCAGGGTCAATCCGTTTATTCCGGAAGCCAACCAAACCCTGACCGGCCAAATTGCCCGCTTTCATGCTCAGGCACTGGATCAAATCGGATCGCTGTATTACACCCGGGAATCGTTTGATGATTACTATGCCGGAAAAGGCTCCACTTACCCCGACCTGAACGGAGGTATCGGCATACTGTTTGAGCAGGCTTCCTCCCGGGGACATCTTCAGCAAACTATACACGGTCCCATGGATTTTGCCTACACTATCCGCAACCAGGTGATCACGGTGTTATCCACAATGCGGGCTGCTGTACATTTGCGCCATGAACTGAGGGAATATCAACGGAACTTTTTTGCCGATGTCAAACAACAAGCCTCATCCGGAAATATACGGGCATTTGTGGTTGCCCAGCCGGCCGATTTACAGCGGTGGTACTATTTTCTCGATCTGATGCTTTTGCACGACATTGAGGTTTACCGGCCGGCCCGCGATGTGACCGCAGCGGGAAAAACTTTCAAACAGCGAGAAACCGTGGTGATTCCCCTGGAACAGCCGCAATACAGGCTGATACGCAGTATGTTTGATCGCCCGCTTACCTTTACTGACAGCATATTTTACGATCTGTCAACCTGGACTGTACCGGATGCTTTTCATCTCGACTTTGCGGAGGCAGGAACCGGATTTACGCCGGCATGGCTGGGGGAAAGACTGCACAGTACTGCGCTGGAATCAGGCTATGTAATTGGAGGAGAAACCAATTATGCATACGCCATGCCCTGGCACTACTTTCATGCACCAGGTGCATTGTACGCCATGCAGCAGCTGGGATTGTTGACCAAAGTGAGTACACGCCCCTTTGAGGCCATTCCTGCAAGGGAAAAAGTCAGCTTTGAATCGGGTACAATTATTATTCCCGTACAACCCAACCTGAGCAGATGGACGCCGGAAGCTTTACATCAAAGGATGGAACGCATAGCAGAAAGCTTTGGAACCAACATTTATGCTTTGTCAACAGGACTGAGTGAAAGCGGAATTGACGTGGGCAGCCCCAATGTGGCTGCACTCCGTCAACCCAACATTGCACTGATCACCGGAGAAGGCGTTTTTGCCAATGAAGCCGGGGAAGTGTGGCATCTTCTCGATCAGCGCCACCGGATTGCCATCACCAAACTGGATATAGCCCAGATTGGCCGTGTGAACCTCAGTGATTTCAACATCCTGATCATGGTTGACGGCAATTACAGCTTTTCCGAGAGTGAAACCGAGGCCATCAAAACCTGGGTGCAGATGGGAGGAACACTCATTGCACAAAAAAGAGCCGTGCGGTGGGCCATTTCCGCCGATCTGTTGCGATTAAAAAACAAACGTTCCGCTGAAAGGGAATCTGCTGCCGGTGTCTACGCCAACCTGTTTCCGGATATGGCCAGAAATGTACTGGGCGGCGCTATTTTCAGCGTGGAGGCTGACATTACCCATCCGCTGATGTTCGGGATGGACGGACCATCCTTTCCGGTACACCGGGGCACGGCTGTATTCTTTGAACCCACGGGAAATCCATACGCAACAGTGGCCCGGCACGGGGAAAATCCTCATCTGAGCGGTTACATCAGCAGTGAAAATCTGGAAGGAATTAGCAACTCGGCATACCTTACCGTTCATGGAGCCGGCAGAGGCCGTATCATTTGCTTTGCAGACAATCCTAACTTTCGCGGCTATTGGTTTGGCACAAGCCGACTGACCATGAATGCCATTTTTATGAGCCAGATCATGACAGGATTAAGCCTTGAAAGAGGAGAGTAAATTGGCGGGATGTGTTTACAAAAATTGTATCGTCCTGAAAAAAAACACACTCCCCTCTACAAATGAAATCCTACCCCTACAAATATAGAAAACACATTAACTGAAGGCCGACTTTCTGAAAAGCTAATATGGTTTAAATTAAAGCCACCTGTGATAGCAAAACGATCGGTTAAAAAAATGCCAAGACCGGCTTGACCATTTACATCCACCAACCTGAACTTTTCGTCTGTGGATTCTGATGCAGAGCGGACTTCGGAATATAAATTTCCAAAGGATGTACCGAGTCCGACAAATGGTCGAAACCAGTTGTGGCCAAGGTGATAACTAACTGCCGGACCTATACTGTATGCATTTGCCGTCATGCGCCAATCTTCTGAGCTGCGCAAATCGGCATAACTGAAATCTGCCTTTACACTTAAAAGCAAGCGATTTGCTACAAAAATACCGACCGATGGCTCAAGATTTATAACAAAATTTCTTACATCTGCCTTTACACCCTCCGGTGTATTGTAAAACGACTCTGTAAGATTGGCAATCGTTGAATTTGCACCGATGTACCAAGTGCCGCGATCAAACTGCGCAATTGCAGTTTCAAAAAAGAAAAGAAAAAAAATTATACCAGTGACGACTTGTTTTATCTTGATTTGAGCTTTCATTTTTTTGGTTTTTGGTTATCTACTAATTTCAAACGCTATCGGATTAATCGGGATTATGCGAAATGTACATAATGAGGTGGAGAGAAAAAGCATTTGCACATAAACCCAATTGTTTAGATTTGGATTTTTGTTTCATACGCCAATAGATATATCTACCCGGAAAAGCCCTTTGTCAAAAAAAAATAATAATACCTTCAAAAAATTATTACTTTCATGTAAAAGAAACAAACACCATGGCAAGAAGAAGACGCATAACCCCTTTCGCCCGATTTTTTATATTCATCATTATCGCTGCTCCTTTAGCTTTACTGATCGCTATGCTTGCCGGCGGTGAAGAACTGAGTATGGCCGGCATCAAAAATGTTTTTTCCAATGCATTCCGAACTGAAGAGCCGGACCGTACCGGCGTGGCTGACAATGAAACCAACACTTCACTCATAGAAGACGTGACGGTAACAGAAGCCCCCGCCACTTCGGCTCCCGCCACAGCTACAGACAACCAAAACAGCCGTCAGAATGCAGCTCCGGCAGTTCAGATGATCGAGTTCAGGGCTTTGCAGTCCTATGTTGCCGAGCTGGAAAAACGCATTGAGAAGCTTGAAACGGAACTGAGAACTTTACAACGCGCCCAACAGTCCAACAGCGAATAAGCCCCGGAACCATGATGCAATGTTTTGCAGCACTGTTTCCGGGATAAGCCCATCCTTTTGTTTGGGGCAATGAAAAAACAAAAAGATATCCCCAAAAAAGAAGCCGGCAAAAATTGCGTTACCTTGGCAATAAATTATTGGCTGCATGGCTCAAAATCTACAAGTGCATCTGGTACAACCTGTACTGGCGTGGGAACAACCCGAAAGGAACCGCAAACACGTTGAAAAGCTGATCTTCGGCAGAATTTCCGCCACTGACCTCATTGTATTACCCGAAATGTTTACCACCGGGTTCAGTATGCAGCCCGGCGACATGGCCGAAACCTATCAGGGGCAAACGCTGGGCTGGATGCAGGATATTGCTGCTCATTACGATGCCATGATTTGTGGCAGCCTTATGTTCAAAGAAAATGACGGTACTTACAGAAACCGTATGTTCTGGGTAAGCCCCTCAGGGGTGCAGGGCTACTATGATAAGCGGCATTTGTTCAGCATGGCCGGTGAGCATCAGCGATATAAACGCGGGCAGCAGCGGAAGCAATTCATATGGAAGGGCTGGAATATCATGCCCCTGATATGCTATGATCTCCGCTTTCCGGTTTTCAGCCGAAATACGGAATCTGCTGACCTGTATCTGTACGTGGCCAACTGGCCGCTGGTGCGCCGCGATGCATGGAAACACCTGCTCACAGCCCGGGCCATTGAGAATCAGGTGTATGTGGCCGGGGTCAATATAGTAGGCCGCGATGGCAACGGAATAGATTATGCCGGTGATTCGGCAGGCATTGATCCCCTGGGCAATGTACTCTGCTCGGCCAGTAATCTGGAGACCGTATTGGCTTTTGAAGCCGGCAGCAGTTTTATGGCTGCCACGCGAAAAAAACTGCCCTTTCTGGATGACCGTGACTCATTTACCCTTCACGCCGGATAATTTCTGAAGCATGAAGCTGATGCACCTGAGGGAAGTGTTTAATCCGGCAAGCCTGTATCACTGGCAGGTAGCTGCTACCACCCTGCTCCTTATTGCTCTTTTTAGTTCACTTTTTCTGCTGAGTGTGAGCATGATATTGCTAGTGGTGATCAGCCTGCTTACTGCTGCCCACAATTTGCCGAAGCAGCAAATGAATGTGTTTGGCATGTTGGCCGGGTATTTTTGGCGGGGCCATCTTCAAAACCGTTCTAAAGGGCTGAGTGCATGGGTGTTTCTCCCCGTAACACTCATTTTTTGGCTGATTGCGGTATCAGGCTTCTGGTCTGCAGATACGGTTTACTGGGGTGAACGCATGCGTATAGCCCTGCCTTTTCTGGCACTCCCTCTGGCATTTATGAACTTACGCCCCTATCACACAAAAGACTTTATACGGCTTTCCATCTTATTCGTTTTCCTCGTTATCGGTGCATCACTGATAAGCTACATTCAATTCACCTTTTTCAGTTCCACCACCGATGACCCGCTCAGCACCGGAGGATCCATTCCCGTGCCCATCAACCACATTCGGTTCAGTCTTTTCTTGTGTGTTGCAGCCATACTTTCCGCTTATTTTATCTTGTTTTCAAAAAAGGATGTCTCTTTAGGCAGTAAACGTTTTTTCAAGGCTTCTTTTCTGATAGCATTTTTTTTACTTCATCTGTTAGCCGTAAGGAGTGCTATTGGTGGCCTTTATCTGAGTCTGTTCACTATTTTGCTGATCTGGATGCACCTGCACAAAAAAATTTTGCCGGGCATTATCGCGTTAGCGCTTATGCTTTTAATACCCCTGGCCGGCTATTTCTCCATTCCTGGTTTTCAGCAAAAAGTAAATTACACCTTGCATCAAATTCCCAAAATACAAGCCGGTGAATTAAAAAATCTATCCGATGGCGAAAGGCTTGCATCCATCATAGCCGGCATGCATGCCACTGCCGAAGCACCTTTGTTTGGTCATGGCTATGGCGACATTGGCGACATTACAGCCACAAAATACCATGAACTTTATCCTCAGCTCAGTCCTAAGCTACCACACAATCAATGGATTTTCTGGAGCACAGGCCTGGGCCTTATTGGGGCATTATTATGCACACTTGCGATGTTTAGCCCCCTGTTTTTTCATCCCAACCGTTTAGATGGTTTGTTTCTACCCTTTTTTGTGTTAATCACATTCTCCTGCATGGTAGAATCCACTTTTGAAACCGCACATGGCGTAGCGCTCTTTGTCTTTTTTACCGGATTCTTTTTGCGCATGCCTCGCCCATTAACCGATTCACCTCCAATTTCAGGCACTTCAAATTCATGATTTAAAGGACTTAAGCTTTATGGATTTGTTTTATTAGTAGCAGTTTTTAAATATGCTCCACATTGTTATAGCATAGCGGATTTTTTGCACCGGCCGGCTCGTATATGCAACGACTTCAATCAAGCACCGGCGAAAGCAGGAACTTTCTGGTGTTGGTTGGTGCTTGATGCGTGATTTTGGGCTTGCGGCTTGTCACATTTTTTGTGTTAGCTTTTTGCAAGTGAAAGCGTACATGTGCTGACAAAA